>JBKKBW010000652.1:0-6690 GCA_046713635.1 Dehalococcoidia bacterium | reverse complement strand
TTCGTGAGCAGCGATGTCAGCGCTTCTTCGGGGCTCATCCCGCGTTCCATCAGCACGAGGCCGTCGATTCCGAGCATGACGTTCGTGAAGGACTGCGTCGCGATTGCCCCGACGCCCGGCTTCACGTGCGGCACCACCGCCCCGACAGCAGGGATGGCAGTCGAGACGGCCACTCCGAAGATGCCCGTCTCAGCATCCCGCGCTATGATCGAAAACGTCATTGTTCTTCGCTTACGTTCCCCTCTCCCTCGTTGAGGGAGAGGGCTAGGGGTGAGGGAGGCATTGTCATGCCGGCCTAAACCGCACCAGCGTCGTCTCCCCGCTCACGTCGTCGTAGGATGCGACGAGCGGCATATCGACGCGCAGGGCGTCGTTCGCGCACTCGACGACGTTGCTGATCATACGCGGCCCTTCGTCCAGCTCAACGACAGCGAAGTTATACGGCAACACGTCGGCGAACGCAGGGTGGTACTGCTGGTGCATGACGCCGAAGCTGTACAACTTCGCGCGGCCCGAAGCCTCCGCCCACTCCGATTCCTCCGACCAGCAATCGACGCAGCGGTCGCGCCCGGGCATACGCCACGTTCCGCACGACGTGCAGCGGACGAGCATCAGCTTGTGTTCTTTCGCGCCACGATAAAACGGCTCCGACTCCTCGTCGGCGATCGGGATCGGTGGCGTGTACTCAGGCATCATCCGAACGGTTGGAATCCCAGACCTAGGAAGTATTTGCCGGTTCGCTCGAAGAGCTGCTCTTGCACCGCGATGTGCTGGGTCACGACGTGCACGTCGCGGAAGCAGCGCGCCAGCTTGCTCGTTTCGTAGACGGACGTAGCACCACCCATCGTGTACACCATGGTCACGGCCTCGGCACACGACTTCGCGGCGTGGGCGCAGGCAGCGCGCGTCATCACCTGCTGCTCGTCCGTGAGCGCGTCGCCAGCGCACATCGAGTCCCACAGGCTGCCGGTGACTTCGATGAGCAGCGCTCGCGACGAACGTACGAGCGCTTCCGCGCGACCGAACTGTACCTGAACAGCCGGTTTGTCGCGCAGGATCGTCGTGGTAAACGCGGGCATCTTGCCGCTCGCTAACGCAACGAACTCATCGAGTGCGGCGCGCGCAATGCCGAGCGCAACTGCGGCAACGGGCGGGCTAAAGAGCTCGATGATACGCGCCCGGTAGAGCGGTCCGTCGTAGAACGGCTTGCCGGTGAGTGACGAGAACGTCCGCCGGGCCGGAATGAGGACGTCCCTCACCTCGAAGTCGTGGCTGCCCGTACCGCGAAGGCCGGCGGAATGCCACGTGTCGATAATGGTGGCTTCGCTCTTCGGCATCATGAAAAGGGTCAGATCGGGAATGCCGTTCATAACTCGTGGCGCATCGCCGTCGAAGACGAGGCCGCCGCCACCCATCCAGGTCGCATTCATGCAGCCGCTCGCCAGCGGCCAGCGGCCCGTGAGCCGGTAGCCGCCCTCCGCGGCGACGGCGCGGCCTTTGGGAGCGATCGCGCCCGCGATAATCGCGGTCGGCTCGTCGTAGACTTCGCGGCCGACGTCTGGAGCAAGATACGCCGAGAGCATGCCACCCGTGGTGGCAATCATCACGTTCCAGCCCGCGGCCCCGTCCGCCTTCGATATCTCTTCGACGACGCGCAGGTTCGTGTCGATGTCGCCCTCGAATCCACCGATCTCCTTCGGCACCCAGATGCGGAACAGCCCTGCCTCGGCCAGCGACCGCGCGAGCTCGGCGGGCATCGAGCGCTCGCGCTCGCTCTGCTCCCGTGACGCCTCGATCTGCGGCGCAAACGACTTTGCGACGTCGACTAGCTCCGCAACCCTCGTCGCCGTGATCATCGCGCGCTCCTCTCTCAGGTCTGCCACTGGACTTCATACGCTCGGACGGGCTCGTCGAAACCTTTGAGCGCGACTTCATCGAGATCGCGGAACGCGAACGTTTTGCCGATGCACAGATCGCGCACGACGCCCGCAACCAGGATCTGTCCCGGCTGCGCGTGCGACGACAGCCGCGACGCCAGGTTCACTGCGACCCCGAACAAGTCTTCCCCGTGCGAGACCGGCTCACCCGCCGCTGCACCCATCCGCGCCAGCAGCGTCGCGTCCGGATTGCCCTCGTTGTGATCGGCGAGCGCGCGCTGCATGTCGATCATGCACTGCACCGCCATGGCGACCGAAGCGAACGACGCCATGAGGCCATCGCCCGTGTGCTTCACGTGGTTGCCTCCATGCTTCGTAAGGCATCCTGCCATCAATGCATCGTGCGCCTTGAGCAGATCGACATACGCGTCGTCCCCCATCTGCTGTACCAGCGGCGTCGAATCTTCCAGATCAGTAAAGACGATCGTGCGGAAGACGGTATCCGCGTTCATCGTGCCGGGCGGGTCTTCGCGTACGGCCGGTCCCTTGTCATCCGGGCCGAGCATGTCGTCAGCCAGGCCTTGTTCTACCGGGATGATCTCGTCCGGCACAAGCCCGTGCGCCTCCCGGTGGATGTCTACTGCGGCCTTTGCGCTCGGCGCATCCACCAGACAATAAATCGAGCCGGCGTCCTCGTTGAACCACCAGCGCAAGTAGCGCACGTCGCTTCCGGCCTGAGCTTCAAGGTCTGCGTTGTGCGCATCGACGATGTCTTGCATCGTCGTACCTTTGTCGACGTTCTTGTGAATATCCATGAATAGCGGCATAGATCACCCCATCAAAGTTGAAGTTTCGCACCGACGAGCCCGCGCACAGTCACGGCCTCGCCCAGGTGCCAGAAGTTGTGCGCGACGCAGGTGTGGCTCAGGATCAGCGCGTTCGACTTACCGCCGAAGACGCTGGCGATCCACTGACCGCTCGGAGCGAGCGCGCCCGCGTCTGAGACGCGCTGCATGGAGTCTGCGTCCTGCAGCTCGGCCCACGCTTCCGGCCGGAGCGACTGAACGACCTCGCGCGTGCGCGTTCCGACAGCGCTGCGATAGTCCTTGAGCGCCTCAAGATCGACGCGCCCGCTGAAGTCGGCCACCTCATCGTCGTTCATGCCTGTGCCGATGTCGACTCGCGACAGGCCCAGACGCTCGGTCCAGCCATCGCTCTCGATCACCTGGGGGCGGCCGGCGACGATCGTATTGACGCCCATGTCCTCGCTTCGCGCCATATGCCAGAGGATCCAGATGATTGAGTTCGTGCCCGGCGCCGGCCGCGCGCGGGCCTGTTCCTCGCTGACGCCATCGAGCATGAGCGTACCCATGAACAGGCCGCCTTCCGCTTCGCCGACACCGGCGACGTGCGTGCGCGCGTGATCACGAAGAAGTAGCTCTGTGGCATCCATGATCTGATCTAAACCCCCTGGCCCACTTCCCAAAAAGGGAAGAGGGAGATTAGTTTCTGTGTGGACTGAGCACCAGCGTCGAGTGGTGGTCCAGGATGCCGCCGTTACCTGTCACCAGCACAACATCGTGCTTCTCAACCTGGCGCTCGCCGCCCTGCCCTCGCGTCTGGATCACACCCTCCGAAAGCGGTGTCATCCCCCACATATAATACGCGGAAAGCTGGCCACCGCCCGTATTCGTCGGCAGCGCGCCGCCCGGCCCCAGCGTCCCGTCCGCGACAAACGGGCCGCCTTCGCCCTTCCCGCAGAAGCCGTAGTCCTCCAGCGTGACAATGACAGTGTATGTATAGCAGTCGTACACCTGGCAGATGTCGATGTCCTCGATGCCAACGCCCGCCATCGCAAACGCCTGCTCCTTCGCCATCGGCGCGCCCGTGCGCGTCTCGACGTCCCAGCCCGCCCGTCGCAGGTCGCCCGGGTGCCCCTGCCCCATCCCCCAGACGTACGCCGGCCGCTGCTTCATGTCTTTCGCCCGGTCCGCCGCCGAGACGATGACCGCGACTCCGCCGTTCGACACGAGACAGCAGTCCAGCAGGTGCAGGGGCTCCACCACCCAGCGCGATGCGTGGTAGTCCTCGATCGTGATCGGCTCGCGGTGCTGCGCTATCGGATTCATCGACGCCCACTGCCGCTCCGCGACGGCGACCGCACCCAGGTGATCGTTCGTCGTCCCGTAGAGCCCCATGTGCCGTCGAGCAGCGAGGGCGTAACGCGCGTTCACGCCAAACACGCCAAACGCGGTTGAGAGTCCGCGCATCCCCGTTGGCTGGCTGCCGAGTCGCGCTCCACCGTAGGCCGCGCCGCCGCCCCTACCCTCGCGCAGCGGCGCGTCGGCGAAGACGCAAACGACGTGGTTCGCCATCCCATGCGCGATTGCGAGCGCGGCGTACTGGACCATGGTGTTTGCCGTTGCGCCGCCGGACTCCATGCTGAGCAACAGGCGCAGGTCGGTCAGCCCGAGGATGTTCTGCAGCTCTAGGCCGCCCATCCCGCCGATCGGCGTGACGCCCTGGTTCACCAGCAGACCGTCGATCTCGTCTTTGCGCAGGCCGGAGTCTTCGACCGCCAGCCGAACCGCCTCGGCGGCGAACCACGACGCGTCGTGGCCGTAGACGCGGCCCTGCTCGCTGATTCCGAGGCCTGTGATAGCGGCTTTGCCTTTGAGAGCGCGGTCGGACATGAGCGCTTCACTATGCCGCAGGCCGCTAACGGATTCAAGCGATACGATGAGCCGTCATGGGACGCGCTGTCTTCGGTCTGCTGCTGGGCTTCGTCCTGGTTTTCGGCGTGGCCTACTGGGCGCGCACCTGCCTCCCCGACCCAAACGAGGAGGAGATCGATTGGCTCCACAGGGAAGATGTGATCGTTGTGCAGATGAAAACGATTGATCAGCCTGACGATGAACTGTGGCAACGGCTGGCCGTTCCGGAGTTCACACTCTACGGAGACGGGACGCTTCTCTTCAGAGATCCAACCCACCCCACGTCGAACCAGGTGTTCCAGGCGCAACTCTCCGACAAGACCATCCGATCATTGCTGAAGTCGATCCAAGGAGCGGGCATGCTGGAATACGCGTATGATCAACCGCTGACCAATGACCTGTATCGGTCTACTACCTACCTGTACTTCAATACCCTGTTAGGAACCAACGCTATCAGCGCGTACGGCCTGGCGTCCGCGTCCCCGAGTGACAGCGCCGAGCTGGAGCGGCTTCGAGCGCTCAAGGCGATCCACCAACGCCTCACCAGCATTGCGCGGGAAGGGACAGCCAATGCACAGGAATACGAGTTTACCGAAGTGCTTCAGTTGGGGAGAGTTGATGGCGCAGCGGGACTCAGCGAGTATATCCATACCGGCGATGACGCAGCAGGCTTTCGCGAGCTGTTCGCCACCGGCAAAGGCAGTAGTGGGACGGCCGTCCCAGAACATGGCGACGGCAGGGTAGTTGAGTTTGGCTATCGCCCCGTCCTCCCCTACGAAGAAAACTTCCCCGAATTCAATCGTCCGGCCCCATAGCAAGACTGTGAGGGCGCATGGCCATAGACCCTGGCCTAGCCCCAACCCGTGTCATCTTGAGCGAAGCGAAAGATATTTCCTTCATACGTAGCCGGCATCGCTTCGCCTGGCCACCATAGTGACATCAAACGCTTGGAGATATTCCGCTCTTGCCCCATCATCGACCATATGGGAACACTTGCAGCGATCATCCGCTTACACAGAAAACAGGTGTTTTTGCGGAACGAATTCGAGCAGTCGAAGGGAGCGGCCCATTCAATCAAGAAAGTTCGTCCCCTGCAGAGTCGGATCGGGCTATTTTTTCCTTTCTTCTTCCGTTCAATCAAGATGCCGTCCGGCGGAACGAGGGCGTTTACCGCGTGAAGAGTCGCTCCAGCACCTCGATTTGTTGCGGCTCCGCCCCGATGCGC
Organism: Dehalococcoidia bacterium; assembly: GCA_046713635.1. Classification (GTDB taxonomy): domain Bacteria; phylum Chloroflexota; class Dehalococcoidia; order DSTF01; family RBG-16-68-14; genus JBBDXS01. Next base: position 874 of record JBKKBW010000652.1, on the reverse strand, counting down.
AGCCGCACCGCGTCGGGTATCGTCTCCACGTCCCAACGTATCGTCGCGCAACAGCGCTCCTCCGCCGCTACGAAGCGCCGTACGACATCAGCAGCGCCGGGCGCGAACGAGACGATCAATTCGCCATCGACGCGCTCGACGCCAAGGATGGCCGCTGCGAGCGCATCGATGCCCGGCGCGCCCACCGGCCGGACATCGATCTCGCACGCGAGCACTTCGAGCGCGTCGCGAGTTGCCTCGTTCGTCATGCTTAGCAGCAGCCGCGCTGCGCGGGCTTGGTCGCGCTGATGTACGCGCTCGCCCAGCCGTCCTTGTGCGCCTCGCGCGCCAGCTTCACATCGATGTCGTCGAAGCCCGCGCTGCGCAGCTTGTCGGTGTACTCTGATATCTCGAGCGCGCCCGCGACGCAGCCTGCCCAGCTATCGAGGTTCGATTGCTCCTCGGCGCTCGGCGCTCGCGTCCACACGATGTCCGACACGCGCACGCGACCGCCCGGCTTTAGCACGCGGTGCGACTCGCGCAGTACGGCGTCCTTGTCCGGAGAGAGGTTGATCACGCAGTTCGAGATGATCACGTCAAACGTGTTGTCCGGCAGCGGCATCGACTCGAGCTCGCCTTTCTGGAACTCGACGTTCTTGGCGCCGACCTTTACCAGGTTGCGACGCGCCAGGGCGAGCATGTCATCGCTCATATCGAGACCAACGACCTTGCCCGCAACACCGACTTGCTGCGCAACCAGGAAGCAATCGAGGCCGCTGCCGCTGCCCAAATCGAGCACCGCTTCGCCCGGCCGCACTTCGGCGATCGCCGTCGGGTTGCCGCAGCCAAGCGACATCTCGCTGACTTCGTCCGGCAGCTTGCCAAGCTCCTGTGC
>JBKKBW010000651.1:0-1922 GCA_046713635.1 Dehalococcoidia bacterium | reverse complement strand
GCCGTGACGGTGTCAGTGCGCTTGTCGTCGACGATCTGCGCCACGACGACCTCACGCTACTTGGGTGGTCGGGCTCGGCGCTGCACATCGAGAGCATCGCTAAAGCGCTGACGCGCGTGCCGAGCGGCGATGTCGAGTACCTCGGCGTACGCGCGCCTGACGGCTCGCCGATCGCGAAGGGCGGCATCGACTACGCCGACCTACACGGGCCGGGTAAGCTCTGGCAGCTCGCAACACACCCCGAACTCCAGGGCCTCGGCGTCGGCACGCACCTGCTTGGCGCGCTGGAGGCGCGCGTGCGTGCCCGTGGCATCGAAAGCGCATGGCTAGGGGTCGAGCTCAACAACCCGCGGGCGCGGGCGCTCTACGAGCGCCTCGGCTACAAGCCGTTCGCAGAGGAGGCAGACGGTTGGGAGAGTGAGGATGCCAACGGCCGCCGCTACTGGAAGGAAACGCGCATGACTCTTATGCGGCGCAGCCTATGACCCTTAGCCGTCGTCCTATGGCGGTCGTTCGTTAGCCCAGACCGCCAGCGTGCGTTAGTTGCTTGTGCTACGCTCCCTCCGATGAAAGCTCCTGACATCTCGCCAAATGCGCTGTGGAAGCAGCGCTTTCGGGCGTGGGTGGTCGCGCTGGCGAGCGTCGCATCGCGCGCGCCGGAGCGTGGCATCGTCACGGCGAACAAGTCGGGCGTGCATCAGATCTACGGGTGGGACGTCGCGAGCGGCGAGCTGCGGCAGCTGACGTTCACGTCCGCAGGCAAGGTTATGGCGTCGCTCAGCCCTGACGGGCTTTTTGTCTATTACCTGGACGACGAACAGGGCAACGAGATCGGCCACGTTGTGCGCGTGCCGTACGAAGGAGGCGAGGGCGAAGACGTCACTCCCGACCTGCCGCCGTACGCCGGCGGCAGCACCGCGATGAGCCGCGATGGCAGTGCGTTGACGCTGACGACAGCCACGCGCGAAGGATTCCACACCTACTTCACCACGCTAGGCGCGGACGGCGCGCTTGGCGATCGAAGGCTGCTGTACCACACGACACCCCTGATGCAGGGCGTTACGCTGTCGAACGACGGGGGGCTGGCTGCGCTCGCGCTGACGGAACGAAGCCAGTCGACCGACACGGATCTAGCGGCCTTCGACACAGCTTCGAGCAAGCGCATAGGCGATCTGTACGACGAGGGCGCGAGCGTGCGAGCGGCATGCTTCTCTCGCGTTCCGGGCGACGAGCGTGTGCTCTGTTCCACAACGCAGAGCGGCAGCGCACGACCGCTGATCTGGGAGCCCCGCTCCGGCGAACGAATGGACCTCGCGTTCGATGAGGTAGAAGGCGAAATGATGCCGATCGACTGGTCGGAAGACGGCAAGCGGCTGCTGCTCATGCAGGTGCACGAAGCGGTACAGCGCCTCGCCGTCTACGATCTCGGTCGCGGCGAGCTAGCGTGGCTCGATCATCCGTCTGGTTCGATCGTGAACGCGCACTTCGCGCAAGGCGGCGAGATCTATGTGCTGCTGAACGACTCGACGCGCCCGCCGCGCGTGATCGCGCTGGACGGGACAACCGGTGCAGGGAAGCGGGTGCTACTGAAGGGCGAGGACGTGCCGCAGGGCACGAAGTTCCGGTCCGTGACCTACGATTCGACGCAGGGCGCGCGCATCCAGGCGTGGTTGGCGACACCTCCCGGCGACGGGCCGTTCCCAACGATCCTGAATGTGCACGGTGGACCGACCGCGGTGCAGATGGACAGCTTCAGCCCTCGCACGGAAGCGTGGCTGGACCATGGCTTCGCGCTGCTGAGCATCAACTACCGCGGCTCGACAACGTTCGGGACGACCTTCGAGAAGAGCATCCTTGGCCAGCTCGGCGAGTGGGAGACCGACGACATCGCGGCCGCGCACGCATGGCTCGTGGCGCAGGGC
>JBKKBW010000650.1:0-2308 GCA_046713635.1 Dehalococcoidia bacterium | reverse complement strand
AGATTGAGATACGCAACAAGATCGCACTCAGCGGCCGAGAAGATTTGTCGCGCGTGTATACACCCGGCGTGGCGCGGGTCTGCCTGGCGATCGCCGATAAGCCGGAAGCTGTGTACAGCCTGACGGTAAAGAAGAACACTGTAGCCGTCGTTACCGACGGGACCGCCGTGCTTGGCTTGGGCGACATCGGCCCGAAGGCGGCCATGCCAGTGATGGAAGGCAAGGCCATGCTATTCAAGGAGTTCGGCGGAGTGGACGCGTGGCCAATCTGCCTGGATACAAAGGACGTCGACGAAATAGTCCGCACCGTGAAAGCTATTGCACCAGGTTTCGGCGGGATCAATCTAGAGGACATTAGCGCACCACGCTGCTTCGAAATCGAAGAGCGCCTGAAGAAGGAGTTGGACATTCCTGTCTTTCATGACGATCAGCACGGCACAGCTGTGGTGGTGCTCGCGGCCCTCCTCAACGCAACGAAGCTTGTAAGTAAGGACATGGCGAGCCTGCGGGTCGTAATAAGTGGTGTGGGTGCTGCAGGCGTCGCCTGCGCGAAGATTTTCATGTCGGCAGGCATGACGCACATCATCGGTTGCGACAGCAAGGGTGCGATCTACCGCGGACGGAAGGAAGGTATGAACCCGGTGAAGGAGTGGTTCGCGGAGACTACGAATCCAGACAACGTTCAGGGTGGGCTCTCCGAGGCAATCGATGGCGCGGACCTGTTCTTGGGCGTCTCCGGCCCGAACGTTCTTTCTGTCGAGGATGTGAAGAAGATGGCAAAGGACCCCATCGTGTTTGCTTTGGCCAACCCAGATCCCGAAATCCGACCGGAGGATGCCGTAGAACATGTGCGAGTTATGGCCACCGGTCGCTCCGACTACCCCAACCAAATCAACAACGTGCTCTGCTTCCCCGGCCTCTTCCGGGGAGTCCTGGATGCCCGCGCCTGGGATATCAACGAAGAGATGAAGGTAGCAGCGGCACGCGCCATCGCAGGCGCCGTGGCGAAGAACGAGCTGAGCGAGGAGTATATCATCCCCTCGGTGCTCAACCGTGCCGTCTCTCAGAAGGTTGCGAAGGCCGTCGCGGACGCCGCGTACAAGTCAGGCGCAGCGGAACAGCACCGTAAGGTGCACCCGGTCTATATCTAGGCCCCCTCACCAGCAGCCCAATTCTGGCCGCCCACAAGCAGCGGCTGCGCTTCGTGGAAGCTTGTTGGCATGGCATTCGCCGAGGCACGGCGAACGCAGCGGTCCATTGTTGCTGGCGTTTTGGCCACTACGCTACAATCCCATGCACTCAGACACCCAGGCCAGGAGACACTGCCGTATGAAGGAGTACCAGACCGAGCAGATTCGTAACGTCGTGGTGCTAGGCCACAGCGGGACAGGCAAGACAACGTTTACGGAGGCTGCGCTGTTCGCGTCCGGCGCCACTACGCGACAGGGGCGAGTCGACGACGGCAACACTGTGTCCGACCACGACCCAGACGAAATCAAACGCCAGATAAGCATCAGCTTGAGCGTGCTCCCATGTGAGTGGAACGGCCACAAGATCAACCTCATCGACACCCCGGGTTATTCTGACTTCCTGGGCGAAGTGAAGGAGGGCATGCGGGCAGCCGACTCGGCTATCGTCGTCGTCGATGCCGTGTCAGGCGTAGAGGTGGGTACAGACCTCGCTTGGTCGAACACGGAGGAAGCGAGCCTGCCCCGCATCATTCTGATCAATCGCATCGACCGTGAGAACGCAGACTTCGAGGGTGCCATTAGCCAGGTGCAGCAGCGTTTCGGCAAGCGCTGCATCCCGCTCCAGATCCCGGTTGGCGCACACGAGTCTTTCCAAGGCGTGGTAGACGTGCTGGAGATGAAGGCCTTTCTCGGAGAGAAGGGCGACCCCGCAGATATCCCCGAGTCGCTCGGCGGCGACGCTTCGACTTACCGCGATCAGCTCATCGAAGCGATTGCTGAGACTGACGATGAGCTACTGAGCAAGTTTCTGGAAGGCGAAGAGCTAAGCGCGGACGAGCTACGCAACGCGCTGCACGTGGGCGTCGCGTCGAGTAGCATCGTGCCGATCCTCGTATGCTCAGCAGCAAGGAACGTGGGTGTCACGCATGTGCTAGACATGGTCGTGGCGGCGTGCCCCTCGCCGGTTGATCGGGGTGAGATTATTGCCCACGACGATAGCGGCGGCGACGTCGTGATCACGGCCGACTCCGCAGGCCCCTTGGCGGTGCTCGTGTTTAAGACGAGCGCCGACGCGTACGTTGGCAAGCTCTCCTATCTCCGTGTCCTCTCGGGAACGC
>JBKKBW010000649.1:0-5929 GCA_046713635.1 Dehalococcoidia bacterium | reverse complement strand
GGGGGGGGGGGGGGGGGGGGGGCGCGACCCTGTGCAATCTATTATCAGCATGTCTGGACCGCCCTCGCGATATTCGCGCAGACCGAAGTCCGTTATCAAGGTCTCACCAGGTTCATGGCCAAGCAAGATACTTCCACCCGCCATACAACGGAAGTCTGCTGTCGCGACAACTCCCGTGTGCACTGACGGCGGGCGATCAGGGCCTATAGAGCAACCGATATTCACGTAAGTTCCAAACGACGCCGTTACCTCGAAAACGCAGTCAGGCCAGTGGTGAGCATCAGCGTTGCCCTCTGCGACCACGCCGCCTGTGTAGATCATGTGGGCCGCAAACGCAGCGTACTCGGGAAGCGTCGTAGGCAGCCCATTCAGATATGCGCGGACAGTGAAGTCGCGCCCAGGCGAAAGGTAGCAGTTCGTCGCTTGGCCGGGTCCCGTCCCGCAGTCATCACCGGGCACTGCATCGGTATTGATGCCGATGGAGAAGTCTAATCCGGGGTCCGGATCAGGGCGCGGCCTTGGCGTCCCGCAGCCCGCAAAAGTCTTGACCTTGCCCACAGGACATGGTGTGAAGGTAGGCGTCGGCGTACCACAGGCGTCCTGGTACAGGGTGATGTCATAGTAGACCACCTTTCCCGCCGGACAAGGAGTCAGAGTAGGCGTTGGCGTCGCGCAGCCATTGTGGATGGCAACCTTTCCTGCCGGACACGGCGTGGACGTCACTGTGGGCGTCCGCGTCAGGGTTGGTGTAACCGTCTTTGTTGCTGTCTTTGACGGGGTTGGTGTAGAGCAGCCAAAGAACGTCGGCTCCTTGCCTGGTGGGCAAGTCGGCGACGGCGTAAACGTAGGCGTTGCCGTGCCACAGTGTTCGTATGGGTACGAGCGGTAGTCGTAGAAGAGTACTTTCGTCGCCGGACACGGCGTTGGCGTGAGCGTAACCGTAGGAGTGCTGGACGGCGTGCCGCAGATGTACCGTTTAGTGTAGTCCGCGTAATCGTGGATCAGGACCTTCCCCGTGGGGCACGGCGTCCGCGTCGAGGTTGGCGTTACGCACCCCTTTTCGTACGCGGGCGTTGATCCCGTCGGACAGGCGGTCGGCGTCGGAGTCGGCGTTCCGCAGCGGCGCTGTTCCGGGAAGTATAAGGGGTCGTTGAAGACCTCCTTGCCGCTCGGGCACGGCGTTCTCGTAGGCGTTGCAGTGCCGCAAACCAGCCCAGAGTAGCCGTAGTCGTAAAAGATCATTTCCGTCGGACATGGCGTGAACGTGGGCGTGGGCGTTCCGCAGAACGGCTGGTACGGATATCCGGAGTAGTCGTAGCCTAGTACTTTGCCGTCCGGGCACGGCGTCCGCGTCGGTGTCGGCGTCATGCACCGGTAGTCGTCGAATTCGTTGTCGTAGTACAGCCCTTCGTTCGGTGCGCAGGGAGTCTGAGTAGGTGTGGGTGGAGGCGCCACGTCCAGCGAGAATGTGTACGCGCCGTCCGCGTACTGGTGCGCTGTGATCTGGAAGTAGTACGTTACACCTTCAACAGCGTTGAATGTCCCTTCAGCTGCTCCACCCCAGGCATCAAGGCACCGAACGGGCTTGGTGCTTGCAAAGATATTACCGCTTGTGTGCCAACCGGTAAGCGAAGCGCGCAGAGCCTCCGAACTTGTCGCCGTAAAGCGAAACCACACCGACTTCTCATCGCCGCACGACCACACCGATTCTGTGGGTTGCTCCGTTGCGCAGTGAGCTGAGCCGCTCATAGTGAACGGAATCGAGGTGATTGTGACTGCATTCGCAACGTCGTCGTTCGGAGGAGCGACGCATGGAGTATTCGTTGGCGTGGGCGTAAAGCAGCGGAGGTAGTAGGGTACCTTTCCTGCCGGACAGGGTGTCGGAGTAGAGGTCGGCGTGAACGTCGGCGTCACGGTACCGCATTCATGGAAGTACGTACGGACCTTCGGCGTAGGGCACGGTGTCCACGTAGGAGTTGGTGTGAACGGAGGCGGAGGCGCCTGTATCTGACCGATGTTGAGTGCTACCGCGCCGCGCTCATACCTACCACCGACCTGAATATAGTACGTCCTGCCAGCTAGGCCCTTGAATCGCACAGCCGACACATCGGCTGGATAAGCGTCATTGTTGCAGCCTACTCTCGTCAGCGAGTCCAGCGCACTCCCTGAATACACACCCAGGACCGTATCGATACCACTGCCGAACGTATCAACTTGAATGATCTCGGTTGCCGGCGCTGTATAGGCGTACCAAATCGTGTAGTAGCCACCTTCGCAGGAGGGCTCGCCATCCTGTTGCGTCGCGCAGATTGTTGATGTTGATGCCGTGAACGGCTGAGACGTGACGGCCTCCGCGTTTGCGAAGTCATCATTCGCCGGTGGAACGCACGGTGTGGCTGTCAGCCAGGGCGTTCGGCATCCTGCGAAGGAGCCAACCTTACCGTCGGGACATGGCGTCGGCGTCGGCGCATGCTGGATGTCCACGGTCACGGCACCGTCTGAGGAACTTACCTGGATGTAGTAGGTGAGACCTTGTCTGCCTACACTGCCTGAAAGGGGCAGCGTGACCGAGCCCGTCTCCGAGTAAGCGCAGTGATCCCAACCACCGTAGAAGACCCAATAGAACACAGACACTTCGCCGCTGCCAGTCACTGTGAGAATTGCGTCGTCCCTGGGTGAGTACTGATACCAGACTGTGCCTCCCGCCGGCTTGCAGTATTGCGCCTCAAACAGCTGTTCAGTTGCACAGCTTGTGTCGACAGTATCCGTAAAGGGTATGCTTTTGATCTTTACGCGATTCGTGTAGTCATCGTTCGCTGGCGGGACGCACGGCGTCTCCGTCGCAACGACCCCCGCCGGCCCGCCGCTCGCCTGTAGCGCCGAGGCGCTGTTCTGACCGCCGCCGGCCACAAGCGACACGACAACCACAGCCAGCAGCATCGCTGCTAGCAGCGCGCCTGCTCCCGCTCGCCAGTACAACCGATCTCTCAGTGGCAAAACGCCTCCAGGCGCCGGAGATGCCTGGTGCTCCCGCGCCACCAGACGCGCCAAGTATCCCCGCCCACGAACAGGACTGTCAAGCGTTCGAGCGCCTCCCCTCCCGCGTCGGGTAGAGCCTGCCCTGCCTGCCCACCTATGGAGGGAGCTTGTCGAAGGGGGCTAGGCGGATGGGTCAGAATGCTGACAAGCTGAAATGCTGACTGGCTATCCACAGTGCCATCAAACGCTTGGAGCTATTCTCACCCCGCCGTAAGATCGCACACATGACGTGCAAACAGACACCCGGCACGCCATGCTCCCTCTCCCTCATCGAGGGAGAGGGCTGGGGTGAGGGAGGCTGGGGGGATGGGTCTGTAGGGGCGACCTGCGGTCGCCCAGGGGAGGCATCCGATTCGATGATCATCCGCATACACACAAAAGGAGGTTTTTTGCGGACCTGTCCTCAAGCCTTTAGCCCTCGAGCGTAGCGAAGGGGAAGCGAAGGAACGATCCGGTTAACGACAGCACCGGCCGGTGTGGATTGAGGCCGCAAAGCGTTCACAAAACGTGCCCCAAAAGGGGCCGAAATTGAAGCTAGCCAGATGTGAAAAAAAGAAAAAAACTCAACACAATGTTGAATTGTCTTGTGTAGGGGCGTGGCTAGCGTTGACTTCCCAACCGGAGCTTCCTACCATACCTTGCGGCGGGATACCCCGGACACGCGAGCATCAACAAGGAGGTTCATATCATGCCCAGCAGGGACGATGTCCTAGTCTCCACCCAGTGGGTCGCCGACCACCTGAACGACCCCAAAGTAAAGCTCATCGAGGTCGATGTCGACACCACGCAATACGATGAGGGCCATGCGCCCGGCGCCGTCGGCTTCAACTGGACCAGCCAGCTCCAGGACCAGGTCCGCCGCGACATCGCCAGCAAAGAGCAGATCGAGCAGCTCCTCAGCGAAGCTGGCGTCAGCAACGGCGACACCGTTGTCCTCTACGGCGACAACAACAACTGGTTCGCCGCCTACGCATTCTGGCTCCTGCGCATGTATGGGCACAGCGACCTCAAGCTCATGGACGGCGGCCGCAAGAAGTGGCTCGAAGAGAAGCGCGCGACGACAAAGGACGGCTCCAGCGCGACCAAGGCCAGCTACAAGGCGAAGGACGCCGACCGCACTCTGCGCGCCGACAGCCAGGAAGTGCTTAAGTCGCTCAACGACAGCAAGCGCGCCCTCGTCGACGTGCGCTCGCCCGCGGAGTACAACGGCGAGATCATGGCTCCGCCCGGACTGCCGGAGACCGCCCAGCGCATGGGCCACATCCCCGGCGCCGCCAACGTACCGTGGGCGCAGGCCGCCAACGAAGACGGCACCTTTAAGTCGGACGACGAGCTCAAAGCGCTTTACGGCGGCAAGGGCGTCACCGGCGATAAGGATGTCATCGCGTACTGTCGCATCGGCGAGCGTTCATCGCACACCTGGTTCGCGCTGAAGTATCTGCTCGGCTACGGCAACGTCAAGAACTACGACGGCTCCTGGACCGAGTGGGGCAGCATGGTCGGCATGCCCATCGAGAAGACCGCGTAAGCAAGAAACTCGTGGGTCAGACTTCAGTCTGACGTGTCTCCCCCTCCCCGCTTCGGGGAGGGGTCGGGGAGGGGTCTGAACAGTAATCGAGGCTGACGCCAATATCTACCTACGCCTCCTCTACCGGCGTGTCCTGAAGAACCAGGATCCGTCACTCGCACAAGTAACCTTCGATACGTCTGTCCTCGACAAGTATCGCGGCCAGTCCGGCTACTCGCTCGTTCGCACCAACAGCGCCGGACGCATCAAGCGCGAAGGAGCCTGGAGCATCGACCTTGGTATCGCCGACAGCGCCGTGCACGCGAGTCTTCGCGACATCATGAAAAGCCTGCCTGAGTCAGAACGCGACCATTGGGCCGATCACGCCATTGCGCTGCCAATGAGCGACGCCTTCCTCCAGATGCAGTTGCAACCCAACAGCTGCTTCGATGACGGTGAGTTGCGAACATGGGACTAACATGAGACTCCCGCGCACCCATCATGACGAGATCATCGCCCACGCCCTCGAAGACGCGCCAAACGAATGCTGCGGCATCATCGCCGGAACAAACGGCCATGCGACGCGGCTCTACCGCGCGATCAACGCCGCCGCCAGCCCCTATCGCTATGAAGTCGAGCCAAAGGACCTCCTTCGTATCAGCCGCGACATCGATGACAACGACTGGGATGTCTTCGGCATCTACCATTCCCATACGCACACGAAGGCGTACCCGTCGGCCACTGACATCAGGCTGGCGTTCTACCCGGAGGCGTACTACATCCTCGTATCGCTCGGCGATCCCGATAAGCCGGACGTCACTCCGGACCATCCGGACGTGCGCGCTTACCGCATCGTCGATGAAGAGGTGACCGAAGAAGCTATCGAAGTGGAATAGGAGGGCCGAGACACCTAGCAGCGATCGACTGGAAGAAGCAGTTGGTGTCGAGCGCTAGACCTGTGCTAGGCCCCAGCGATGCCGTACCCACGCTTCAGCAGGACCGAAGAAGAGCCGGTCGACGATGAGGCCGATAGCAATGATGACGAGCATCGTGGCGAGAACGAGCTCCATACTGTTGAGGTCACGTCCGGTCTGGAGCAAACCTCCAACGCCGGCGGTTCCTTGGACGATGATCTCTCCGGCCATGAGCGATCGCCACGAGAACGACCAGCCGAGTTTCAGCCCCTGCGCCATCGACGGCAACATGCCGGGCATCGTCACGTAGCGGACCGTCTGCCAGCGCGATGCGCCGAACACGCGTGCCGCGCGCTGTTGGAGTGGCGGGATGTTGCGCACACCGTCGCGGGCGGAGATGGCGATGGCGCAGACGGAGCCCATGAAGACAACAAAGATGATCGCCTCGTCTCCAAGGCCGTACCAGAGG
>JBKKBW010000648.1:0-7145 GCA_046713635.1 Dehalococcoidia bacterium | reverse complement strand
TCCTGGCAGACCTGTTGACCCGGCACTTGCGCCGCGTCAGCACGCACCAGCGACAGGGCCATAGACAGGCACTGGATGGCGACTTCCTCAACGCGTTCATCAGACTCGCTAGAGCTGGCAACCATACGCAGACACAAGGGCTTCCAGAAGGGCTCAGGGCCGCCTAGAAAGCGTCTGAGCAAGCCGAAGGCCCCCACGTGCAGGGATTGCTCGTAGAAGCGCATTAGGGCTCCTGCGGGCCGAGACTCAAGGAGCGCGGGCAGCCGCTCAACATACGGCGCCAGGCCGCAGGCCCAAAGCACAGGGAGCCCCTGGGATAGGGCCTCACGGACGTTAGAGAGCGGCTCCCGGGCGCCTGGCGCCAGTACCACGGCATCTGCCCGGAGATGGGGCCCCGAAACCAGGGAGGCGTGCTCAGCGAGGGCCCAGGCCCAGCGCTGCGCTTCAGGGCCATTGCCATATAGGGCAATACGTGGGTTTTGCGTCGTCACCCACGCACAGTAGCGCTCGCACTGAAGCATGGCTTTCGGGGAATGCCCTTGGTGGACCCTCGGGCGGGCCTGATTTGGCTAGGCGGCGTCTTGGAGTTCGGTGGTGAGGGCGGTGCGGAGGCGACGGATGGCGCGGTGGCGAAGCTGGGAGGCCCTGGACTCTGAGATCCCGAGTGCCTGGCCGATGCTCTTCAGTGAGTGCGCTCGCATGTAGTAGAGGTGGACGATAGTGCGTTCGCGTTCGGGGAGCAACTCGACGGCTTCGTGGAGCATGTTGCGGACCATGGTGCTCTGGGCCATCGAGTCGGGGTCGATACCGGGGTCTTCGTCAGCCATCTCCCAGAGCTTCTCGGTGTTGCCGCTGACCGCTGTGTCGGCAAGACCGTCCAGGGATACGACCCGGATGCTGCTGGTCTTGTACGTGTTCAAAAACTCCTCGTGCGTAATGCCCATATGCTTCGCCAGCTCGACCTTCGTCGGCGGCCGGCCAAGATTCGCGTGCAGTTCTGCGTTTGCGCGCTCGACGTCACTTGAGAACTTCTGGAGCGAGCGAGGCAAATGGTGGGCGGCTCGTAGCGCGTCCAGAATGGCGCCGCGGATACGTGGTAGCGCGTAAGTAGAAAACTTCGCCCCGCGCGTCGGATCGAACGAGTGATGCGCCTCGATTAGGCCCTGCATGCCATAGGCGACCATGTCCTCGTACTGGAGAATGCCTGCTCCATTGGAGCCCACTGTGATGCGATTTACTGCGTGCCGAACCAGCGGCATGTAGTCTTGAACGACCTGGGTGAGCTGTTCTTCCGTGGAGTGGTTGCGGCGTTTGGCTCGTTTGCGGCCGGAGGATGGCGCGGCAGGCGCGAGTGTCGCCCCGCCCTTCTTCTTGAAGACAGCTTGATCTGGCAACCGCCCACCCCTTCATACACAAGACCGCCACCAAGCGAGGTTGGGGGCGGAAACGTACCGTCCTGAACAGTATCGAGGGTTGGCGGACGCGTACCTATCCGGAAACCCCCGCAGCGAGGAGCACGGTTTACCCTGAGTATTAGGTGGGATTCGCCTACGCGTTTACGAAGGGGTAACGCGTACCCCAGCGCTCGTGGTAGACGACTTCTTCGAGCGGCTTGCGCTCAGTGGGGCCGTACTTCCCCTTCGGGTAGCCGATAGGGATCAGCGCGATCGTTTCGGCGTTCTCCGGGACGGCGAGGAGCTCTTTCACCTCATCGTCGTGGAGCTTGTGGAGCGTGGTCAGTGTGGCCCCAAGGCCAAGGCCCCGGGCGGCAAGGAGCAGGTTCTGGATGGCCGGGTAGATGGAGCCGTAGTGACTGGTAGAGGCTGCCCCGCCGAGGCCCGGAGGCATGTTGCGGGCACAGACCATGATAAGTAGAGGGGCTTCCGCCAAATGGAAGGCCAGATGTTCAGCAGAGCGGTAGACCCGGGCAAACGCCTCGTTCGCGGTACGGGCCTCTTGGGGAAGCTTCCCGTACGTGCTGTCCCACGCCTCGCGATACCAGCCAGCGAGCTTCCCCTTCGTCTCCGCATCCCGGATGACGATGAAGGCCCAGGGCTGGCGATTTCCACCGCTCGGCGCCTTCGTCGCAGCCTCGATAAGTTTGGTGACCAGGTCCTCGGGCACGGGGTCGGGTTTGAGCCGGCGGATGGCCTTCTGAGTGTACATCGCCTCAAAGAGGCCGATTTCCTCACTCATGGCGTGAACTTCTCCGGGCTAATAATGATGAGCACGCGACGCTGCTGCTTTAGCACTTCGGCAAAGTTGTCCGGCACAGGCCGGTCCGACATGCGCTTGAAGATCTCGGCCGTGCCCTCGACTACGTCATCCTCCTGGACGCGAGCCGATCCGTAGACCGTGAGGTACGGGCGCCATTCCTTGCGAATGATACAAAGCGAGACGTTCGGACTCCGCTTCGCGTTATGATACTTGGCCCGGTCCTTGGTCGTTGAGACGAGGAACCTACCATCGACATACGCGTAGTTGATCGGAGTGAGCTGCGCGGAGCCATCCTTGCGCAACGTCGACATCACTGCGAAATTCTCCTCGCGCGCAATCGCTTCCTGTTCGGGTGTTGGAGTTGCGTCCATCAGAGCTTCATACCTAGCACTTCGCGCGTGAGCTTGCCGCCTCCCTGGACGTGCACACGGACATCGATTATGCGCACCTTCACGGTCTTGCTGTCCTGATGAATGTACAGTTCATCGTTTTTCTGAAAGCGGTAATCGCTCGTGAAGCTAGCCAGCAGGGTGGACTTCTTGGCTGTAAAGGGGTCGGACTCGTAAATTTCCGTTTCCACGGTGTGGACCTCCCGCCGGGCCCATGGTAGCAGGCAACAGGCGAGCGGATCGAGCGGGATAATGGTAGGGCTCTCCCCTATGGCCGGCTCCTACGCGTGGCGGGATAATCAGATTGGCCGGTCTTCGAGTGGGCTGGCGTGGAATTGGCAAGACGTAACTACGCGAGTCACGCAAGGAGGCGCCCGCCATGGCCGAACAACCGAGCATCAACACCTCGAACTTCATTCATGATTTTGAGAGGACGCTGGCCGCGCTGGATACGGCGCTGAACGACGCCATTCGAGCCGTCTCATCGATGCGAGCTTTCCTGCCACAAATCAGCGCTCTGGCCCAGGCCGTCACGACCATAGAGTCAGCAGTGACACAGGCGCGCCAGAACATCGACGTCGCGCCCGCTTCGCCAGCTCAAGCCTCGGCTATCGCATCATCGCCACAGGCAGCACTGCGCGCCATTGAGCCCACGGCCGAGACTGCGCCCACAATCGAAACCCGGGAAGGCCAGCAACATGTCACAACGAGCACACAATGCCTGCGACTAAGCGTAACGAAGAGGGATGGTTCGCTCGATCTCAAGACGGTAGACAATGCGGTGAACGAACATCCGGAGATCGTCGATCTCGCTCTGCTCGATTACGACGGACGCCAGGCCACGCTGAAAGTTTGGGTGTCCGGGTCGATCGACAGGCAGGCGTTGCAGCAGTCACTCACAGAAGACCTGCTGCGCCGTGTCGGTGAGAGCGCGGAAGTGCAGATCGAGTTCGATCAGGAGTCAGCCGCCGCGTAACGTCGTTAGGCGGCCTGCTCTTCACCCGACGCCTGCGGGCCGAGCTGTTCTTCGGCAGCGGCCAGCAGTTCCTCTGGCGACGAGCCACCTTCCTTCATCGTAGCCACCGCACACGAAAAGTGGAGTTCTAACCCTGGCAGGTTCGCGCGTGACAAGTCCAGCGCAGCGAGAGTAGCCGAGTACCGGATCTTCGCATTCTGCGCGGCGGTCTGGTCGGCCTCAACGAGGATCGCGGCAAAGCCATCCTCCCCATACGCAGCTAGGAAGTCCGTTGCGCGCATGGCCTCTTCCATCGTCGATGCAACGCGTCGAAGGGCGCGCTCGGCTAGGAAACGTCCGTGGCGGCGGCGCAACTCCGCGTAGCCGTCCACTCGAACGATGAGGATGGAGAGCGACCTCTGGTGGCGGGCCGAACGCTGCATTTCGATGCCAAGCTCTTCTGTGAACCTGCGCTCATCGTGAATCCAGCGCACAACATCAAGCTCGCCGCGCTTCCGAGCGGCGTCCCCCTCGCGCAGGTTGGCGAAGGCGACGGCGACGTGACGACCGAGCAATTCGGCGGCCGCTAGGGATGCGCTGTGGTTCTCCGGCATGAGCAGGACTAAGACGCCCATCGTTTCGCTGTTCGCCTCGATCGGTACAACCCATACCTCGCTCACGCCCATCTTCCGCTGTGCCTTCTCCGCCATGTCCTGGTCCGATTCGAACGGCAGCACAGTGGCCAGGCTCGCGGCTGTGACGCCCCTGCTGTTGTGCAGAGCTTCCTCAATGGAAGGACAGCCCTGCGGGTCTATTGTGAGGCGGGTGGGGTCCACGCCGAGGGTTTGAGTAACCCGGGCGAGCGCGCCTATCCGTTCAGGGGAGGCCGGCTCTTGGCCTCGCAGGAGCCCTGACTCTGCAGCCAGGTAGAGGAAGCCGTAGAGCGCGCCTATGCCTCGCTGAGCGGCCGTCATAGCTGCATCTGCGAGCCACGCGCCGTCGGAGGCGCTGTGAACCGCGATGAGCGGCTCCAGCAGCGGCGAGGCAGGTACACTCGAGACCTCCACAGCTATGTTGGCGCTTTCCTTACTCTCGTCCTTCTTCAGCATGGCGCTAGCCTCTCTGCTCTCGCTCCAAGTGTTGGATCAGGTTCGCTAGTGACGACGCCATCTGGCCCACGGTTGAATCGAGCCGGTTGATCGCGTCTTCGACGTCGTTGAGCGCAGCCGGCTCAGAGCCGTCGACTGCTGCGGTATCGAACAGACCACGCGCCATCTCCTGCAGCTCCCGCTGCTGGTCGAGGAGCGCCTCGCCTTGCTGGCGCAGATCGGCGAGTCCCGCGCCGCCGTTGGCTGGGCGCGGCTGGGCCAAGAGTAGCGGCGCGACGTGGCGCGCAAGCTCCTCGGCGCCCAGCGCTGCGCGTGTAGCGGCCAGCGACGACTCGGAGGCGCGGCGAGACAGCTGCCAAACGCCCAAGACTCCGACGAGGGCGAGCAGCGTGATCGCGGTCAGTCCGACCACCACGCCAGCGATGGCCGCTGCAAACTCGAAGGTTTCGCTCCCGGTCACCCGGTACCTCTAACGGCGGCTCCCTCCGCTGTGATTAAGAGCATCCTTCTACTTTCAGGATCGGTTCGGGAAGGCATTGGCAACAGAGCAGACGTTCCCTTAGGGGAGTCACCTACATCAGCTGTTGGCTGGCGCACCTACTATAGCGGCAAGCCTTCCGGGCAGCGACCCTCCGGCTTCGCTCAGGGCAAGCTCTAAAGGCGGCTGCTACGACTGGACGAGTACGCACCGAGGCACTCAGAGGGCCGCTGCTAGTAGCCGAGAGGCGCCATTGCGACCTAAGAACCGCTGCTACAAATCGACCTGATATCATGCTCAGGATGGGGCTCCGCTCGTTTCTGGGCACGCTTGGCCTGATGGCAGTTCCGCCGCTGGGCGCGGGCTTTGCCTTCGAGCGTGTGGTCCGGCGAAATGTCTTCCACAGCGGTCCGTACGAACGCGGCACGCCCCAAGCGACCGGCCTGCCATTCGAGCGGGCCGCCTTTTGGACGGCTGACGGCGAGGAGTTGGAGGGTTGGCTGTTCGAGGGTGGCGATTCCCCGGCGACGGTGCTGTTCATGCACGGCACGAGCTACAACGCGAGCGATATGTGGCAGAGCGAGGAGCGCGCCCGCCAGTTTGGTGACTTTGTGCGCGGACTAGGCTGCCGTTTCTTCACGTTCGACTACCGCGGGTACGGCGCGAGCACGGCCCGCCCGAGCGAGCAGGGCACGTATACGGATGCAACCGCCGCCCTAGCGTATCTTCACAACCGCGAGGGCGTCGATGCGGCACGGATCGTGTTCTATGGCTTCTCGCTGGGCAGCGGCGGGGCGGTGGAGCTGGCGCTGCGCGAGCTCTGCCTGGGCCTGGTGCTGCGCGCGCCGTTTACGTCGATACGAGAGCTGATCCTGGGACGCTATCCAAGGCTGCGAGCAGCGCTGGCGTTGACACCATGGTTGCCGCTGACGCGTTACAACTCCGCGGCGAAGATCGCGCGGGTGCGCGTACCACTGCTGATCATGCACGGCGATAACGACCGGACCGTCCCACAATCGATGGGGCTACGGCTGTACGAATTAGCGAACGAGCCAAGGACGTTCGTTAACCTGCCAGGGGCGGACCACGCTGACTTCCCGCTGGACATCATGGTCCCGGCTGTACGAGGCTTCCTGGAAGAGCTGACGGGCGTCCGAGCGAAAGCTTAGGGCGAAGACCCTCGGCAAAAGGAGAGGGCCCCCAAAGTAGGGGGCCCTCTCACTCTGAACTAGGTCCGTTTAGTTGCGGTCTGCGCGCGCCCGAAGCACGCCAAAACCCGCAACCGCGGCCACGCCTGCGGCAGCCAGCGCGGCGATGAGCAGCGTGAAGTCGCTGCCGTTGCTAGCGCCCGTGCCAGTACCGCTGGCTACGATGCCAGGCACAGCAGTCGGCGGCGTTGTCGAGCAGGTAATCTTGCCATGCACGACTTCCGGGTTGATCTGCACGGGCCCGCCGAGCGTCGCATCTGCGAAGTCCGGTAGGCTGACAGTCAGGTCACTCTCGCCTTCAGCGTCTGCGCACTCGAAGGTGAGCGTGGCGAGCAGCGTGTCACCCTCGATACCGACGGCAGTGGCGCCGGCGGTCCGGATCATGTCGTCACGGTACTCCAGGTTGCACACGGCGCCATGCTCCGTGTCGCAGCCTGTTGGCGTCACGACGTCCGGGTCGTATGTGATGTCGATTGACCATGCGCCCAGCCCGGGCGACTCAATGTCGATCGATTCCAGTTCTACCGATGCTGATGCCCCAGGTGCGGCGTGTGCCGAACCAAGGCTGGCCGTGGGGCCAGCTGCGAAGGCATGTTGCGCAACAAGCGCGAACGCTCCCGCTACAGCGGCTGCAATGAGCACTAGTCCTAGTCGCCGTCCCTTGCGTTCCCTCATCCTTGTACTTCCTTTCCTCAGATTATGTCCGCTATATCAGTGGGGCCTGCCACTCGGCAGGCCCCACACTGATTACGTTAGCGCCCTCCGGCGCCCTGAAGCGCGAGCAAGGCC
>JBKKBW010000647.1:0-2364 GCA_046713635.1 Dehalococcoidia bacterium | reverse complement strand
CGATCAGCGTGTTCATGTCGGTCGAACGATGCCGCGCGACCTGCCAGGCGCCCTTGTAGAACCGCCAGCCAGCCCAGAACTGCACCGGCGTCGCCAGCACGAGCGAGATCATGTTGATGTAGCCATGCCGAACGTCCGAGAGCCCGGGGGTATCCATCGACTGCGCGAGGACCATCAGGGCCGCGCCGCTGGCGAGCGAAAAAAGCATGCGAACGCGCAGGTCGTGCTCCTCGCGCGCTCGTTGGTGCGCTTCCGCATCGTCATCGAGACCGAGCGGCCGCGCCTCGTAACCCGCCGCTTCTATCGCGCTGTTTAACTCCTCGATTGAGCAGACTTCCGGCGCGTAATCGACGGTCGCCTTCTCCGTCGCCAGGTTAACTTGCGCGCGCGCGACGCCTTCGACGCCGAGGACGGCGTCTTCGACGCGCTTAATGCACGACGCACAGTGCATCCCACCGATAGGGATGGTGATCCGTTGCTTGCTCGAACTTCCTGTCTTGCTTGTCGTAGTAGTCATTGTCGTCCTAATCGTGATACTTGTGAATCGAGGCGTGGCCCCGGCCCCGGCTAATCAGCACGTAGTTCACCGGCCACGTCACGGCAAACGCAATCGCGAGCGCACCCGCGAGACTGCCCCAGAACAGCACGTCGCCAAGGCCGGCGTCCATGGCGCCTGGTATAAGAAGCATAATCGCATTGTCAGTGACCTCCATCACCGTTATCGAGATCGTGTCAGTGGCAATGGCGGCGATGACCGCCGCGCTCAGTCCGAACCCAGCTCGCAAGAGTGGCCGCATAGCAAGCAGATAGCCAAAGAAGAATGCGAGCACCACGGCGAGGGCGATTGACGGCATGGTGCTCCAGCGCAACACGTTCGCGATCGCCAAACCAAGAACCTCGCCGATCGCGCAACCGGTCAGGCAGTGCGTCGTCGCGCTGAACGCGATCCGCCAGCAGCTTTCGCAGCGCTCAGCGAGGTTCGATGCTATACCGCCATGCTCGGCGTGCTGCATAGACATCATCTGCTCGCCAGCTTGTAGAGCTCGACCAGCTCGTCGATGACCTGCTCCTGCCGGCCGTCCTTCATGCCATCGACAACGCAGGAGTGCAGGTGAGCGTCGAGCAGCATCGCTTCCATCTTCTCGATAGCGCGACGAACGGCGTAGGTCTGCTTGAGGATGTCGACGCAGTACTTGTCGTCTTCGACCATGCGCCGGATCCCGGCGAGGTGGCCCTCGATGTAGTTGAGCCGTTTGATGACGGTCTTGCGGTCAGCTTGCATACGCTCCATCCCTACCCCCTGGGTGGGGGTCTGAACCCAGGGTAACACCGCTTCGCGATGGTCGTCAAGGTCTTCGGGCTCGGCTGGTTTCACGGCTGACTGTGCGCACCTGGCCATTGGCCCCTGACCTTCGCTGAAGCAACGCGGCGGCCTTATGTTACGTTTAGTAGGTCAGATGGCTTGGTTCTCTCGCAACGGACACAGCAACGATCCGGCGCTTGTTCTCAGCGGCGGGGGCTCTATGGGGGCGCTCCAGGCCGGGATGTTGGTGCCGCTGATGCGGAAGGGCTTCCGCCCGGGCCGGATCATCGGGACGAGCGTCGGCGCCTTGAACGCGGCGTACCTGGCCTTTCATCCCACCCTTGAAGGCGCCGAGCGGCTTGTCGAAATCTGGCGCGGCCTAGAAGGGGAGCGGTACCTGCGCTTCAATCCGCTGAGCATCGCTTACCGCCTCGCCTCGCGGCAGACACACCTCTTTCGCAACGACTTCCTCTTAGAGCTGATGGCATCGCACACAGAGACAGACGACTTCTCGGCGACAACGGTGCCGCTCTACGTTACGGCGACGAACCTGTACACGGGCCGGAAAAAGGTCTTCAGCGAGGGCGCGGTGTCGCAGGCGATCCTCGCTTCGACGGCGATCCCCGGCGTCTTCGAGCCGCATAGCATCAACGGCGCCGCGTACATCGACGGCGGCGTCGTCGCGAACCTCGATCTCGAGACGGCGGTCGACCTGGGGGCCAAGGATATCTTGGCGATCGACCTCTCGCACTGCTTCGAGCTCCCATCGCCGAAGAACGTGGCTGGCGTCATCGTGCGTACCGTCGACATCGTCATGCGCGACCGTGTCCAGCGTGACATGGCGACGCTGGGCCGCAAAGCGAAGATCACGTTGATCCAGCCCGAGGTCGAACACGGACCCGGCGTCGGCGACTTTCGAAACGTTGCGCGGCTCCTAGAGGTGGGCGTTTCGATCGGCAACCGGCTCGTTGAACGCTGCTTGAACGAACATGGCCGCCTCCGCCCCGGGACCTACCGCGAGACTGCGGAGCCGATTCCAGTAGTCGCAATAAGGCCACAGG
>JBKKBW010000646.1:0-6110 GCA_046713635.1 Dehalococcoidia bacterium | reverse complement strand
GCGCGACACCATACGCTCGTATCTTCCCCTCGCTCTTGAAGTCTTCCAGCGCCGCGAACAGCTCGTCGCTCTCGATAGCCGTCATACGCGGGTTATGGAGCTGGTAAAGGTCGATATGGTCCGTCTCCAGCCGCCGCAGGCTGTGCTCCAGCGCAATACGCACGAACTCCGGTGAGAAGTTCTGCGGCCGTTCCTGGTGACCGGGCCGCGCATCAGTCGAGGTGGTGTAGATATCGTAACCAAACTTGGTCGCAATAGTGATCTTGTCTCGAACGTCGCCAAGCGCGCGAGCGAGCATCTCCTCGCCCTTGCCGTCACCGTAGGAGTCGCCGTTGTCGAAGAACGTGATGCCAAGGTCGTACGCCTGCCGCATCAGATCGACGCCCAGGTCGTCGTCCGTGATCCCCCACCACGTAGTGCCGACGGTCCAGACGCCGAACCCCACCTCTGATACAGAGATGTCCGTGTTGCCAAGCTTGCGATACTTCAAGGCTGTCTCCTAGATTCGGTTTCCCTACCAATCTTACTGGAGAACAGACGCAAATCGAAGCTAGCCTTGCCTAGATTCGGGCTTCAGCAGGCTTGCGCGCCTGAAAGCCGAGGCCACCTGGGAAGCGATTCACCCGCGCTTCGACAAAGCCCGCGCGCTGTAGGCGCGCCGCGAAGCCGTCCGGATCGATTGGCACGCGCGTGTCGAACACATGGAAAAGGTTCCAGCGAAGGCTCGGGACGCTATCGGAGCCGAGAAAGACTCCGCCCGGCGCGAGCACGCGGTTCACCTCGGCGAGCAGGCGGTCCTGCAGCTCTGGCGAAGGCACGTGATGCAGCATCGTGAAAGAGACTGCGCTGCTGAATCGATTGTCTGGCAGGTCCATCTTCGTTGCATCGCCTTCAACCACCGTCACGTTGCTGCCCGCGAAACGGGTCTGTAACTTCGCTGCTAGCTTGTGATCGATTTCGACGGCGGTCACGTGCTGGACGCGGCCCTTCAGGATGTCCGTCGTAACCCCAGGCCCGGGTCCCACTTCGAGCAGATCGAGCCCAAGCTCCGTCTCGCCTAGCATCCGGGGCAGGTACTGCTGCATCTGCTTCGCCCAACCGTCAGAGTTGCAGTACCAGCGATGGACTAAGTTCATGAGCCACCTCCCAGAAGCAGCGTCTTTGTGTTGAACTCGAGTTCGATCAACTTCGCTTCGGGGCGAACACGAGCTAGTTCCTCTCGAAGCGCGGTGATGTCGCGCACCGGCGGCAGCGCCGCCCCCTCCTCTGTCAGCGGCAGCCAGTTGTCGTGATGGCCAACGATCACCGTGCGCGGCTGGAGCCAAGCCGCCTCGCTAGCGATGAAGCTCGCCAGAGCACCTTGGTACGGCTCGCCATCGAGGTTCGCGCGGCCCGACGCCGCTAGGATCGCAACGTCGGCGCGCAGGTCGCGCATCACGCCCGACCAACAACCAGAGGTGTCCTGATAGAAGATCGTGCCTGCGGGCGTTTCGATCAGATAGACGAGTGGCCCTCCCGCACTGCCACTTCCAGCCGCAGTCGCAATGTGATAGCGCAGGTCGAGCGCCATCTGGTCACCGACGGCTATGGCTTGCGCGATCTGCTGATTTAGGCCGCCTACCTGCGCGCGCTCGTCTTCGCAGAGGCCAACATGCCCGAGCTGCTTTTCGTCGAGGGCACCCGCGGGTACCCACGTGCACGCGTGCAGGCTCGGGTAAACGCGAACGGTCACGTCCTTCGAAAGCCGGATGTGCTCGCCGCCCTGCGCTCGCACGAGCTGCTCAACGGGAACGCCCTCCCCCTTCAGTACGCGCGCCGTTTCGTTCGACCCGATGATCTTGGCACCGGTGTTCCTCGCGATATACTGCGCGCCGTGAAGGTGATCGAAGTGACTGTGCCCCACGAGAACATAGTCCGCGCGATCCACGTCCGTGCTTGACATCCCGACAGGCGGCGCCGACGGCACGCGGTCCATGTACGCGTCGAGGAAGATGACCAGGTCATCAATCGTCAGTCGGAACGTCGCGACGCCAAACCACTCGATCGTGATACTCATGGCGTCATATCTTAGCGAACTCATCCGCTTTGAAAGTGGACTTCCGTCCAGTAGAATCAGCTAGCCATGCCCGATGCACCACCCAGCGCCCTCGACGACATCCGAGTACTCGATCTGACGCAGGATTTAGGCGCGTACTGCACTAAGCTCCTCGCCGATCTGGGCGCCGACGTGATCAAGATCGAACCGCCGTCCGGCGATCCGGCCCGCAACGTGCCGCCTTTCTACCACGATGAGGCCGGGCTGGAGCGCAGTCTTTACTTCTTCAACCTGAACACAAACAAGCGCAGCGTCGTGCTCGATCTCGAATCCGCTGCTGGCCGCGCCGGGTTCGAGAAGCTCGTGCCTACGGCGGGCATCGTGGTCGAATCGTTCATGCCCGGCTATCTTGATTCGCTCGGCCTCGGCTACCAAGCGCTTACCAAACTCCGCAGCGACATCATCCTGACATCGGTCACTGGATTCGGACAGTCCGGTCCGCACGCCTCGTACGTCGCCTCCGACATGGTCGGCGTAGCAATGGGCGGCATCATGTGGTTGGCCGGCTCGCCGGACGATCCGCCCAACCTGCCGCCCTGCTATCAAGGCTACGTTTCGGCCAGCATCCAGGCCGCGGCAGGCACGACGATGGCACTCTACCACCGAGACGTCACAGGCGAAGGACAGCACGTCGACGTGTCGATGCAGGAAGCCGTGCTGATCGCGCAGGAGACCGCGATGGTGCAGTTCGATTTGCAGGGCGCAGTACGAACGCGCACCGGCGTTCGCGGTGCGCTGCCGATCAACGTCCCCGGTATGGGCCCGTACGAGGCGTCCGATGGTTGGATCTGGTCGTACGTTGGCGCGCCTGGTGGTGCGTTCTGGACTGAGCTGCAGGCGTGGATGATCGCTGAAGGTAAGGCAGAGGATCTCACCGACGAGCCCTACCACAGCATCATCGCCGAACTGAACATGCGCTTCCTCACGCAAGTTGTTCTGAATCCCGAGTCCGCGAAGGAGAAGGGCCCGGCGCTCCAGCACATCGATGAGGTGCTCGTGCGTTTCTACAAGAGCAAGCCAAAGTGGGAGATCTACGAGCAGGGCCAGCGCCGACGTTTGCTCGTCGGCATCGTCAGCAGCCCCGAAGACCTCGCGAACAACCCGCAGCTCCAGGCGCGCAACTGGTTCCAGGACATCGCCCATCCAGAGCTGAACGACGCACTGCGCTACCCGGGCCCGCCCTACCGACTGTCCGAGACGCAGTGGCGCATCACGCGCCGCCCTCCCCTCCTCGGCGAGCACAACGACGAAGTGTTGCGTGAAGTCGGAGTGACCGCGTGAGCGAAGCAAGCAGCCGACTGCCGCTGGACGGTATCAACGTCGCCGACTTCTCGTGGTTCGGGGCCGGACCGATCTGCGGACAGGCGCTCGCCGTCTACGGTGCCACTGTCGTCCGCGTCGAGTCCGAGTCACACATGGACGGCCTGCGCAGCGTTGGCCCGTTCCCGCCTGGCAAGTTCAGCCCCAACGTCAGCGGTTACTTCAACAACTACAACGCAAACAAGCTTGGCATCACAGTCAACCTCAACACGGAGAGGGGCCGCGAGCTGGCGCTCCGGCTCGTCGCGTGGTCGGATATCTTCCTCACGAACATGACGCCGCGCATCATCGAAAGATGGCGCTTGACGTACGAAGAGCTGGTGAAGGTTCGCAAGGACATCATCGCTGTCTACCAGCCGATGCAGGGATTCGACGGCCCGCACCGCGACTTCCTCGGCTTCGGCGCGGTGCTCGGCCCGATCACGGGGTTCAACTACCTCACCGGTTTCGAGGGTCGCACGCCGAACGGCCTCGGCACGAACTACCCGGACTACGTCATCAACCCGATGCACACCGTGGTTGCAATCATGGCCGCGCTGCGCCACCGCCGCAAGACCGGTAAGGGCCAGCACATCGAGCTCGCGCAGATCGAGTCGTCAGTCGCAGCGCTCGCGCCTGCGCTGATGGACTACACAGTCAACGGCCGTATTGCGCTACGCGCAGGCAATCGAGTGCCGCACGCCGCGCCACACGGGGCGTTTCGCTGCCAGGACAAAAGGGTCAAACCGCCGTTCGGCGAAAAGGACGAAGACCGCTGGTGCGCGATCGCATGCTTCAACGATGATCAGTGGTCACGCTTGCGCGGCGTCATGGACGATCCCGACTGGGCGCGCGAGGATCGATTCGCGACACACGCAGGTCGCAAGGAGCAGGAAGACGATCTCGAGCAGAAGCTAAACGAGTGGACGCTGCCGCAGCTCGCCGAGGACGTCATGACGCAGCTCCAGGCCGCAGGCGTGCCTGCGGGCGTTGTCCAGAACGCGCGCGACTGCATGGAAGACGAGCACCTGGCTGCGCGCGGTTACTACCAGTACCTGGAGCACCCCGAGGCCGGGCGCACCGCGTACGACGGCTCGGGTTTCCGCCTCTCGAAGACGCCCGCGCGCTTCACCAGCGCCGCGAACTGCATCGGGGAGCACAACTATCAGGTCGCAACGGAGATCCTCGGTCTCTCACCAGAGGAGTTCGCGGACCTTGTCGCCGAGCAGGTGCTCTACTAGGCGGGTCCCTCATAGTCCTTCGAATCTACGCGGCGAGGTGCTATAGTGCAGCGCCTAGATTCCAATCACACCTAAAGGAGCACTCCCATGGCAGAGATCAGCGGTGCGCAGCTTGTCGCGCGCAGCCTGAAGCAGCACGGCGTCGAGCACATGTTTGGCATCGTCGGCGTGCCGGTCATTCCGGTCGCCTTCGCCGCACAACGCGAAGGCATTAAGTACTACGGCATGCGCCACGAGCAGTCAGCCGGCTACGCCGCGCAGGCCGTGTCGTACATGACCGGCCGGCCGGGAGCGTGCCTCGTCGTCTCCGGCCCGGGTATGACGAACGCAATCTCGCCACTCGCGAACGCCTGGTCCAATTGCTGGCCAATGATCTTGCTTGGCGGCGCTTCCGATATGCGTCAGACCGGCATGGGCGCCTTTCAGGAAGCGCCCCAGGTAGAGGCAGCGCGGCCCTGGTGCAAGTACTCCGCGCGCATTGACCGCGTAGAGCGCGTCCCTTACTTCGTCGAACAAGCCGTACGCACGGCGATGTATGGCCGGCCTGGACCCGTCTACCTCGATCTGCCGGGCGACATCATCGACGGCAAGATCGACGAAGAAGCCGTGCCTCCAGAACCGCCGCCCGTCGCCGATCCGCCGCGCCCGCTGGCAGATGCCGCGGCCGTGCGCCATGCGCTCGACGTGCTGGCGCAGGCCGAGCGCCCTCTCGTGATCGTTGGTAAGGGCGCTGCATACTCCCACGCCGAAGACGAAGTGCGATCATTCATCGAGCGCACGCAACTCCCCTACCTCGCGACTCCGATGGCCAAGGGACTCTTG
This sequence comes from Dehalococcoidia bacterium, assembly GCA_046713635.1. Classification (GTDB taxonomy): domain Bacteria; phylum Chloroflexota; class Dehalococcoidia; order DSTF01; family RBG-16-68-14; genus JBBDXS01. The sequence goes on along the minus strand of JBKKBW010000646.1, from coordinate 653 downwards.
CCCGACGACCACCCGCTCTCCGTCGCCGCCGCGCGCTCGACGGCGCTCCAGCAAGCCGACGTCGTCTTTCTTATGGGCGCGCGGCTCAACTGGATCCTCCACTTCGGTCTGCCGCCACGCTTCTCTCCGGACGTGCGCATCATCCAACTCGATATCGCGCAAGAGGAGATCGGTACGAACGTGCCTACCGAGGTCGCGCTCGTCGGCGACGCGAAGGCGGTCGCAGGACAGCTCAACGCAGCTCTGGACGAACACCCATGGCAGTTCAGTCAAGAGAACACGTGGCGAACGACGCTCGAGAAGAAGATCGCCGACAACCAGTCGACGACCGAGCCGATGATGAACGACGATAGCGTCCCGATGGGCTACTACCGCGTCCTTCGCGAGGTCCGCGACATGCTGCCGCGCGACGCAGTCATCGTGAACGAAGGCGCGAGCACGATGGACATCGGCCGCACGGTCCTCGGCAACTACCTGCCGCGTCACCGCCTGGACGCTGCCACCTTCGGCACGATGGGCGTTGGCCTCGGTCAGGCGATTGCGCTGGCAGCCGTCCACCCGGACAAGAAGGTCGGCTGAATCGAAGGCGACTCGGCCTTCGGCTTCAGCGGCATGGAAGTGGAGACGGCGGCGCGCTACGGGATGAATATCAC
>JBKKBW010000645.1:0-2139 GCA_046713635.1 Dehalococcoidia bacterium | reverse complement strand
AGCGCGTTGTGGTGCGTGACGAACGGCTCTGCCTCGGCGCCGCCCGGCACGGCTTCCAGCACCGGCGTCGACACTTCGATGAAGCTCTCGCCTTCGACGAACGCCCGGATGTTGCGAACGAACGCGGCGCGCGTCTTGAGAAGCTGCAACGACGCCGGGTCGGAGATGAAGGTAAGGTGCCGCTTACGCACGCGCAGCTCCGGATCGGTCAGGCCGTGCCACTTCTCCGGCAACGGCAGGAGCGACTTGCTTAGCACGGTCAGGTCGTGCACTTCGACGGTCAACTCGCCGGTCTTCGTCTCAAACAGCGGGCCCTCCACGCCGGCGAAGTCGCCGATATCGATCAGCTTCGCCAGCTCGTAGCGTTCTTCGCCGAGCACGTCGCGACGGAGCTGCACCTGGAGCTGGCCCGATTCGTCGCGCAGCTGACCGAACGTCGAGCCGCCGTGCCGCCGCCAGAGCATGACGCGCCCTGCGATGCGCACGTCCGCACCCACGCCAGCTTCGCGCGCTAACGCGATCGACTGCCTGTTCTCGAACGTAGTAGGGTAGGGGTCGATGCCAATGTCGCGCAGCCGCTGCGCCTTCTCGATCCGCGCCTGGCGGATCTCCGCCAGCCGTGACGACGTGTGCTGCTGGTCGTGCTCGCCGGTCATTGCGTGCATGGTAGCGGATCGGTGGTTGTGGGTCTCTACTCGTGCTGTGACTTCTGTCGCTGCCGCCAGGGCAGCACAAACGGTACTATCACAAAACAAGGACCGGATGGGAGGGAGAGGCTGATGCTCGGACGCTGGCGCGACTTACTGCGTCGCGTGCCGCCAAGGTGGTCGATCGCTGCTAAGGTAGCGCCACTTGTGACGCTGATCTATTTGGCCAAGCTGTGCATCGATCTGTCCGGCGGGGACTTCATTACGCTCACAACGTTGTTCGGCAGCATCATCGCGGCCAACGTGTTCCTTCTCGGCTTCCTCCTCGCAGGTACGCTAGCGGACTACAAGGAGAGCGAGCGCCTGCCGGGGGAGCTCGCGGCCAGCATTGAGTCCATAACCGACGAATGCCTCATCCTGCGCAAGGCTAGAGGTGCGCGGGAGGCGGATGATGCGCTCGCATATCTCGCTGACTTTGCGTCTGCTGTCCGGCGCTGGTTCTTCAGAGAGGAGCGAACGCGGACGGTGCTGGAACGAGTCGGCGGGATGAACGACTTGTTCCTCTCGTTTGAGCCCTTGACGCAGCCGAACTTCATCGTCCGTTTGAAGCAGGAGCAAGCGACGATCCGCAAGATCATCATGCGTATCGACACCATCCGGGACACGGCATTCGTGCCGGCCGCGTACATGATGGCCGAGCTGGGCACGGCCGTGCTGGTGGTTGGGCTGCTGTTCGTTGAGCTGGGGCCGCTCTACGAGGAGGTCTTCTACGTCGTCGTTCCATCCTTCTTCATGTTGTACCTGCTCTTCCTGATACGGGACCTGGACGACCCCTTCAATTACTCCACGAAAGAGCTACAGGCGGCGGATGTCTCTATCAAGCCCATCGTCGATCTCGAAGAGAAGCTCCGGTTGCCGGTCGCCGTCGGCCGCCTCCCTGAGAGCGCTCATCAGGTCGCAGCCAGCCCGGGAGGGGTCTGATGGCTTAGCGCTGTCACCGCTTGTCTCCCTGAATTGAGCTTCTGAGTCCATCTGCTACAATCTCTGCGCTGGTTAGCAACCCCTCTGTAGTCCCGAAAGGACGTGCACCATGGCAGTCGTTCTGATCACAGGATGCAGCAGCGGCTTCGGCAAGCTGGCCGCGCTCGAGTTTGCGCGCAAGGGGGACCACGTCTTCGCGTCGATGCGTGATACGTCCAAGGCTGGTGAGCTCGAGCAGGCTAGGGCCGCCGAGAACCTCAAGCTCGATATCATCCAGCTCGATGTCACAGACGAAGCGTCCGTCAAGAACGCGATCGCTGAGGTGATCGCGAAGGGCGGCCGCCTCGATGTCGTCGTGAACAACGCCGGTATTGCCCACCACGGTCCAATCGAAGAGACCGACGACGCCGAGTTCCGCGAGATTTTCGACACGAACTTCTTCGGTGTCATGAACGTCATCCGCCACACTGCACCGAAGATGCGCGAGCAGGGCTCTGGCACAATCTGCAAC
>JBKKBW010000644.1:0-2080 GCA_046713635.1 Dehalococcoidia bacterium | reverse complement strand
TCCGCCATCGCCAGGAGCATCTTGCGCAGGTTCTCGGCCTGTAGGTTGCTGTCAATCGATTCTGGATCCGCGGACCGTTTTGTAATCTCGTCCAGCTTTGTCGCGCCGTCGACGAGCTTCGCTACCTCCGCCCCAAAGCGCTTCTTGAGGTCGGCGTTTGGGACGCCGCAGTCCTCCTGCACGTCATGAAGGAGTGCCGCCGCGATCGTCGGCGCGTCGAGCTGCAAATCGGCCACGGTCATAGCCGTGTCCAGCGGGTGGATGATGTACGGCTCGCCGGACTTGCGCTTCTGGTCGATGTGGCATGCCGCCGCAAACTCGTACGCGCGTTCGATGATGGGTAGGCGGTCCTTGGGTAAGTAGCTACCGGCTCGCTCCAGGAGCTGTTCAAGCCCAGGTTGCTCTTCCACGGCTGTGATTGTCATCGTGAATGTACTCTATCACAGCATTTTCCGGCCTGTCCTTTTGCTGAACCTGATGACCGGCTGTTCGACACCGTCTCTCGGCCTTCGCTATGCTTGCTTCACTATGTGTCCTGACGAATCTAGATCGATGCGCTTTCAGGCGCCGCGCGGCACAAATGATGTGTTGCCGGAGGACGAGGCACACTGGCGCTTCCTCCGGGACGTTGGTGAGCGTGTCTGCCATCGAGCCGGCTACCGCCGCATCGAGACCCCTATGTTCGAGGACGCTCGCCTCTTCCTCAAAGGCACAGGCGAAAGCACGGACATCGCCCGCAAGGAGATGTACGAGTTCGAAGACCGCGGCGGCGAGCGTCTGGCGCTGCGGCCAGAGGGTACGCCGAACGTAGCTCGGGCGTATCTAGAGAGTGGCATGCAGGCGTGGCCGCAGCCGGTCCGCCTCTTCTATATCTCCCCAGTGTTCCGCTATGACCGGCCGCAGGCGGGCCGCTACCGTCAGCACACGCAGCTTGGCGTCGAGGCCATCGGCGACGGCGCACCGCTGGTGGACGCCGAAGTCATCGACCTGCTCGACAGCTTCTACGGCGGGCTCGGAATCTCCGGCCTCACGCTCCAGCTCAATACTATCGGCGATGAGCAGTGCCGCCCTGCTTACATCCGCGAGCTGCGTTCCTACTACGAGGATAAGCTCGACGACGTCTGCGCTGATTGTCGCGCGCGTTATGAGAAGAACCCGCTGCGGCTACTCGACTGCAAGGAGGAGCGCTGCCAGCCAATCATCGCGAACGCTCCCGTCATGACCGAACGTCTTTGTGAGCCATGCGCGCAGCACTTCGCTGAGCTGCGCTCGTATCTCGAAGCGCTGGGCATCAAATACGAGCTGAACGACCGTCTGGTACGTGGGCTGGACTACTACACGCGCACGGTATTCGAGTTCCAGCCGGAGGACGAGCGCGGGCAAAGCACCGTAGGAGCGGGTGGTCGCTACGACGGACTGATTGAGTTGCTCGGCGGCAAGCCGACGCCCGGCGTTGGCTTTGGCACAGGCCTGGAGCGGATAATCATCAACCTGAAGCGCGAGGACATCACTATCCCGCCCATCGAGGCTCCGCGCGTGTACATTGCCCACACGTCGGAAGCGGCTCGGATCGCAGCGCTGCGCCTCTCGCGCCGATTGCACCAGCGGGATATCGGCGCCGTCCTGGGCGGGGCAGAGCGCAGCCTGAAGGCGCAACTCCGGCACGCCGGCGGCCTCGGCGTGCGCTACGCGGCGATAGTCGGTGACCAGGAGCTCGCTCGCGGCGAAGTCACGCTCAAAGATATGCGCGATGGGGAACAGCGGTCGGTTGTGGATGATGAAGTAGCGGCGGCGGTCGGCACGGACTAGTGCGCTTAGACTGCATGCGAACGCTGTTCTTGTTCGGCTCAGCTGCCTACGCGGCGTTCGCACGCCAAAGGCTGCACGCCGTTCCTTAGTCAACGCATAACATTGGCGTCGGGGCCAACGAAAGCGATACAGAACGCGAGAACTGAGATGATCGCGATCGCTACTCCGGCCAGATGAGCCCGCGGACGAGGCGCTGCTTGGGTCTGCCTCGGTGGCGGGAGGAACTCCCAGCCACTCTGCTGCCCTCCAGTTCATGACATGACCTCCTCAG
>JBKKBW010000643.1:0-9117 GCA_046713635.1 Dehalococcoidia bacterium | reverse complement strand
GCCACGCAGGGCCGCCCCTACAGCCCCGCGGATGCATGATCGGCGGGTCGGAATGACACATAGCGACGTCATCGTCGTCGTTGGGTCCGGCGCGGCCGGGCTGACCGCAGCGATCCTTGCCCACGATGGCGGCGCGCGCGTCACCGTGATCGAACGATCCGACCTGATCGGCGGCACGACGGCCGTTTCCGGCGGCGCGGCGTGGATACCGCTCAACCGGTTCGCGAAGGACGACACGCGCGACGACGCGCTCGCCTACTGCAAGCTGATCGCCGCCGACCAAGCGCCAGACGACCTAGTCGAGACGTTCGTCGACACGGGGCACGAGATGGTGCGCTATCTGGAGGAGCACACGCCGGTGAAGTTCACGCTATGGTCTATGCCCGACTACCATCCACACCTCGAAGGTGGCAAGCAATCGGGCCGCAGCATCGAGCCGGAGCTGTTCGACAAGAACGGGCTCGGCCAGTGGGCAGCGAAACTGCGCCAGGCGCCGCTCTTCTTGTTCCCGGTCACGCTGCAAGAAGCGACGTTCACCTACCACGCAACGCTTAAGCCGTGGAACCTGCCCGCCGGCCTGCTGATCGAGCGCATGGAGCGCGGCATCGTCGCGTGCGGCAACGCGCTGATCGGGCGTCTGCTCAAGGGCTGCCTCGACCGTAAGATTGCGGTCGAGACGGACGCGCGTGCGCGAAGCTTGATCATGGATCAGGGGCGCGTTGCAGGCCTGCGCGCCGAGCGTGACGGTGAAGACCTAACGTACCATGCGCGCGCCGTCGTGCTCGCATCAGGCGGATTCGAATGGAACGAGGCGCTGCGCGCCGAGTACCTGCCCGGCCCAGTCGATTACGCGAACAGCCCGCCGACGAACGAAGGCGACGGCCTGCTGATGGCGATCGAGGCGGGCGCGCAGATCGGCAACATGAACGAAGTGTGGGGCTCGCCGTCCGCCGCAATACCGGGCGAGGAGTTCGACGGGCGGCGGCTCAGCCGTCTCGCCGTCGCCGAGCGCGCCTGCCCGCACTCGATCATGGTGAACGCGTCCGGGCAGCGCTTCGTCAACGAAGGCATGAGCTACAACGAATTGAACAAGGCGTTCGACACGAACCAACCCTGCTGGGCCGTCTTCGACACGCAGTACCGTGAGCGCTACCCGCTGATGACCGTCATGCCCGACGACCCCGACCCGACGTGGCTGCTGCGCGACGACACGATCGCAGGGCTTGCTACGAGGGCGGGCATCGATGCGGACGGGCTATCAGAAACGATCAGACGCTGGAACGGACACGTGGCCGAGCGCGCCGACCCGGACTTCGGGCGACATCGCAACCCGATGGACTTCGAGGCGCCACACCCAAGCATGGGCACGATCGAGCAGCCGCCCTTCTACGCGCTGCCGATCTATCAGGGCACGCTCGGCACGAAAGGCGGCCCGGTGACGAACAAGCACGGCCAGGTGCTCGACACCAAGGGCAACGTGATCGAGGGCCTCTACGCCGCGGGCAACGTCATGGCAAGCGTCGCCGCCGCGGGCTACTTCGGCGGCGGCGCGACGATCGGTCTAGCGATGACGTGGGGCTACATCTGCGGACGGGAGGCAGCGAGGGAGGTGAAGGGTTAGCCCACCCCGCCTCCGGGCGGCCACGCAGGGCCGCCCCTACGATGCCTTTGTCGTTACGCTTGGCCCAGACGTTTCAACGCGTCGTCGGCCATGCGCGTAGCGTAGTGGAACGCGCCGCGCGCCATAAGCGAGCGTTCGGTCTCCGCGCGCGCGGCGAACAGCTCGCGCCAGAGCTTCCACGCTTCGACGTTGTCGGGCTCGCCCTTCCGCACGACGTCGACCATGTGGCAGGCCATCTGCAGGTCGCCGTCGTCGCGCAGTTTGCGCGCGCGGTCGAGGATCTTCTCCGAGCCGGTCGCGGTGACGAGCTGCTCCGCAATGTCATGCGAGTGCGCGGGCAGGATGTTCGCGGGGTCCCCGTCGTACCAGCCGCCGTAGAGCCGGTAGACATTCCGCGCGATGAACTCCGGATGGTCGTAGATCGGTTGGAGCCACGGCTTGTCCGTCGGTGGGTAGTCGATCTCGCGCAGGATGTCTTCGAGCCACTTGCCCTCGTTCATCTTCGTCACGACCTGATCGTGGATCGAACGCAGGAAGTGCGCCGTCGAAAGCAGGCCATCCTGGATACGTTCCTCGCCCGCTAGCACTGGGCCGTGGCCGGGCAGCAGGAACGCGGGCCGTAGGGCCGCCATCTGCTCGAGCGCGTTGGCCCAGTCGATTGCGTAGCGCTGCACCTTGTACGGATTGCCCGCGTTCGGCGACGACCAGACGAACGTGTCGCCCGTGCAGAGCACACGGCGGTTCGGGTTCCAGACCCACGTCTCATCGTCGGTCTCGCCGCGCGCGTGGTACAGCTCGAACGTCTCCCCGCCGATCAGGAGCGTGGTTGCGCCGTCGTAGGTCTGGTCTGGGTACGTCCAGGTGACCGTGTTCCAGGCGTTGACGTTCTCCGGCAGGTTGAACTGCACGCGGTTGATGAAGTTGTTCTGGTCGGCCAGCATCCGGTAGCGATCGAACCGTCGCGGCAGGTCCTTGTGCGCGACAACGTGCGGCCGCATGAAGCCGCGCTGCTTCGCGTCGGCGATCCATGACTCGGCGCCGGTCACGTGATCGATGTGGCCGTGCGTGTAGACGATCGCCTCGACTGGCGCCTGGCTATGACCGGCGCGCAGCGTCTCGACCGTGCGCCCGACGAACCATTGCGGGTTCGTGTCTACGAGCACGATGCGATCGTCACAGATGAACGCGCTGCAGTTGCCCTGGTTAGGGAAAAACACAACGCCGTCGGTGACGACTTGCGGGGCGCCGCGATAGTAGAACGCGGCGGCTTCCACTTCCCTGCCCTTCGCGGTGTCGTAGTCGAGCTGCGGTTGCTTATCGGCCATTGCGGTCTCCTCTCGATTTCTGGTGCGCAAGCACGGCGGCGATCTCGTCGGGTGTGCAGCCGAGCTCTTTCATGATCTCTTCGGTGTGCTGTCCCAGCACGGGCGGTGCGCGGCGAATACTGCCGGGCGTGCGCCGCAGCTTGATCGGTATGCCTGTGACGTTCACCGGCCCGGCGGTGGCGTGCTGCGTTTCGACCACCATCTCGTTGTGTAAGACCTGCGGGTCGGCGACAACCTCCGGCAGCTCGTTGACGGGCGCAGCGAGCACATCAGCGGCCACGAGGCGCTGCATGAGATCCTCGCGCGTGAGTTCGCCGCAGCGAGCAGCGATCGCATCGTCGAGCGCGTCCTGGTGCTCCATGCGCAGGTCGATCGATTGAAAACGAGCGTCGTCGAGCCAGCCGGGTTCGACTGCGCCTGCGAAGTTGCGAAAGAACTTCTCGGTCGGGCAGGTGATCGCGATGCGCTTTCCATCGGCAGTCTCGTAGATGCCAGATGGGGCGAAGAAGCGGCTGCGATTGCCCGTACGTGGCGCGATCTCACCGACGAGAAAGAGTCCCGCGAGGGCGGTCGACTGCGCGTGCATAAGCGCGTCGAGCAGCGAGACATCGATGCGCTGGCCAAGGCCGTTCTTGCCGCGTTCGTGCAGCGCCGCAAGGATACCCGTCGACACGAGCACCGATGTCATCACGTCGACCATGGGGACGCTGACGCGCATCGGCGGGCCGTCCGGCTCGCCTGTGAGTGAGATCAGGCCCGCGATCGCCTGCGCCAGAAAGTCGATGCCGGGGCGGCCTGCGTACGGTCCGTCCGGCCCGAACGCGGTGACTCCGACCCAGATGATGTCAGCCTTGTGTTTGCACATGCTGTCGTAGTCGAGGCCGAGCTTCGAGAGCGCAGGCTCGCGCACATTGGTGATGAAGGCATCAGCGGTCGCAACGAGGCGCTCGAAGACGGCGTGATCGGAGGCCTTCGCTAGATCGAGCACGATGTCGCGCTTGTTGCGGTTCACCGCGAGGAACGGGCCTCGCTCGCCTGCCCGTTCCGGCCCCAAGTGACGGCTCTCCTCGCCAACCGGCGATTCGATCTTGATCACATCCGCGCCGAGATCACCGAGGAGCGTCGCGGCGTACGGTCCGGCGAGGAACGACGCGGCGTCGAGCACGCGAATGTCACTGAGGGGACCGGTGTTGCCGTTTGGTGTCGTCACGAGGGCTCTATAGTATCGCGCCCTGCTCCTTGAGCGCGCCGATCTCCTCCCACGAGTAGCCGAGCGTATCGACCAGCAGCTCCTCGGTGTGCTGGCCCAGCTCCGGTCCGAGCGAGCGGACCGAGCCAGGCGTCTTGCTTAGCCCGATGGGCAGCCCGCGCACGGTCACCTCGCGATTGACCTCCTCACAGTGCGCCTTGAGGAAGTAGTCGTTCGCCCACGCCTGCCTGTCCTGCGCCAGATCGGCCAGGTTATCGATCGGCGCGCTGGGTATACCGGCGACGCGCCAGCGTTCGAGCCACTCCGAGGCGCTCCGCTGGCCGATACGTTCGTCCAGCTCGCCGACAAGCTCTCGATTGGCTGTGCGCTTCTCGGGACTGTCGAAGCGCGCATCCCACGCCAGCGCGTCGTCATCGAAGGTCTGGCAGAGCTTAGACCAATCCTCGTCGGTGTTCGCGAGACAGACGAAGAGCCACGCGTCGTTCGCGGCGTACGTGTTCCAGAGCGGGTTGGGCGCATCTCCACGTGACTGCTGCTTCGCGAACGACTCGTCACCCGTCGCGAGGTAGGCCTGTAGTGTCGGCGCGGCGAGGAAAAGTTGTGCGCCGTACAGCGATGCGTTGACAAGCTGCCCCCTGCCCGTCTTACGCCGGTGCTGCAGAGCGAGCATGATGCCAAGCGCGCACATCAGCCCACCGACCGCGTCGCCGGAGCCCATACCGAGGTAGATGGGCGGCTGGCCCGGCTCGCCGAGGCGCGCCATGATGCCGGTCAGCGCCTGCACAGTCATATCGAACGATGGCTTGTTCTTCGCGCCGAACTGGCCGTAGCCGCTGCAGAGCGCGTAGACAAGCCGCGGGTTGACTTCGCGCAGCGTGTCGTACGTCAGGTCCCACTTCGCGAGGTTGTCTTCGCCGACGTTCGTGAGAAACACGTCCGATTCGCGCACGAGCTTCGACATGATCTCCTGGCCGGCTGGCTTGTTGAGATCGACGGCGAGGCTCTTCTTGTTGCGGTTGATTACCAGGAAGTACTGGTTCCAGTCGCCGACGGGCACGGCTTTGATCGTCCGTACGCCGCGGCCAAGATCGCCGCCCTGCGGCCGCTCGACGTGAATCACCTCCGCGCCGAAATCGGCCAGATGCTGTCCGGCGACGGGCCCCTGAAACCAGACAGTCAGGTCGATTACGCGGCTGCCTTCCAGTGGAAGCATCAGGCTAGTCCGAATTCGCGAAGGATGGCTTCTGTGTGTTCGCCAGGTTCAGGCGCGGGCGATCGCAGCTCGGCGGGCGTCTCGCTCAAGTAGAGCGGGAAGCCCAGCGTCTTCGATCCGTTCTGCTCGATGATGAAGTTGTTAGCGAGTACCTGCTCGTCGCTCGCGGGGTAGGAGTACTCCTCGATCACGTCGGCGGACAGACCTCGCTCCGCGATGACTTCGCGCCAGCGCGCAGCGTCTTTCTTCTGGAACGCCTCCTCCAACGCGGCGATCAGCTCGAGGCGGTACGTCTCGCAGCGCTTTTCGTGACTGTCGAAGCAGGCGTCGTGCTCGTTGAGGCCGGTGATGGCGGCGAGACCGGGCCACCAGCGGTCGGTGTCGGGCATGGTCAGCGTCACCCAGAGGCCATCCTGCGTCGGATAGAGCGTGCCGGACATCGGATTGCCGGCGTCGAGTCGCGAGACGGGCTGGAGGAAGCGCTCGCCTCCAATCGCGAGGAACGCCTGGATGTCCAGGCTGGCGCCGTACATGTTGCCGGCGAACAACGACGCGTCGACCTCCTGACCTTCGCCCGCCTCGTCTCGGTGCCAGAGTGCCAGCATTACACCGAGCGCCAGCATGACGGAGGAGTATTGCTGTCCGGCGCCGCTGTACACGGGCGGCTGGCCAGGCTGCGGCAGCACGGGCATCAGTCCGGTGCGCGCCGCTGCCAGCTCGTCGAGCGCAAGGAGATCGCGGTCGGGACCATGCGGACCGAAGCCGGTGGCACGCGCGTAGATCAGGTCGGGCTTGAGCGCGGCGAGCGTAGTGTAGTCGAGGCGTTGTTCGGCGACGACAGCGCGTGGCGCGTCGATCGCGAAGACGTCTGCTTTGGCGACGAGGTGCTCGAACGCGCGGCGGCCTTCTGGTTGCGCGATATCGATGCGAGCGCTCTGCTTGTTGCGATTGACGAGCTCGTTGTGCGCTGGCGTCATGAGCGCGGCGCTATCGATCGTCGAACTGATGCCTTCGAGTCGCACGACGCGCGCGCCGAAGTCGGCAAGCTGCCCTGTGCCAAGCGACGCCCAGAACGACGCCGTCGCGTCCAGCACGAGCGTGCCGTCCAGCGCGCCGCTAGCCACGGCCGACCCTAGCCACAGGTATCACAGATAAGAACAGATTGGCACAGACTTCTTCTTGAGTGGTGGCGATCATGAGATCGACCAGTCCTTGACGGAAAGGCCGCTAGATCAACGCGCCCACTCGCGGATGACGTCCGGCGTCTTGTCGACGAACTCCTGCTGATCAGGCAGCGGTCGGCCGAGCCAGTCGCGGTAGAAGGTATCGAGGTCGGGCAGGAACTCGAAGTCCGGCGGTGCGCCCCGGGGCATGGCCTCCACCTCGAGCTGCGCGCTGCAGCCTGGGCAGTAGTATTCGCGGATTTGCTGCCAGGACGGGTCAGGCTTCTCACGGCCGTGATAAATCTCAGCGAACTCTTCATCCGTCTCGCGAACGTAGATCGATGCAGAGAGCTTCCAGTTGACGCGGTAGTCGCCAAACTCCTGACCGCACTTGCACTTCACCATGCGTTCGCTGCCCTTCTGCACGATGAACAGACTCGGCGTCAGTGGCAGCAGGATCTGTTCGGTAAACGCGACTCGCTTCTGGAGTATCTGCACCCACTTGTCGAAGCGGGTTGTGTCCTTCGCATCCTTCATGATCTCCTGGACGCGCGGCCAGGGCAGCTGGCCATCGATGAGTCGTTCGAGCTCTGTTACTTCGTACTCAGGCATAACGGTCTCCTTAGAACGTGAAGTCTTCTGGCAGTTGCCAGAAGGACCGGATGTACTCGCCGTAGCTAGGCGTGAGCGTCATGGAGCTGCGGAACATGTCCGTTACCGCCGGGTTCATGCCCTCGCCAGCACGCACACGCTCACGCTCCTTAAGCCACCAGTCCTTGAACGGGATGGCACGGGACTTACGCTTGGCGCGCATCTCGTCCCGCAGCTTGGCCGTAGCCGCTGCGTCGACGCTGTACTCCTTCGTCGCTGCGTCCTGCTTTGCGACGACGCCATAGATGTCTTTCGCGACCCACTCGCGCGTCCAGCCCTTCGTCAGGTCGACGGCTACCATCTCGGGGTCGCGCATCAGTGGGTCACCCTGCGCCTGCGATCCGGAAATCGGGTGCATGATGATGTCGTACTCGTGCAGCTGCTGCGGCGTCACGAACGGCGCGATGGCGTTACCCTCCAGCACGTCCGCAGTGATGTTCGTCTCGATCTGGGGTGCGCTGGGGTCGCCGCGCTCATGCACGAGCGGCTTCTGCGCATCGATGAGTTCTTTGACGTTCGTGCCGATCGCGTAGGCTGCACGGTCGGGCCACACCGGATACGCGCCGAACATCCCATGGTTTCCAACGATCTTGCTTCGGATGCCCGCGCAACCGCACTGGTATTCCATGCCCGGCGTGTTCTTGAACATCCAGACAGCGGTATGACCCAAGCCACCTCGGTACGTGCCGTAGCCACCTGAGTCCGGCTCGACGTTCCGGCCGAGGTAGATGATCGGGTAGTACGACTCGGAAATTTCGGCGTTACCGAAGTCGGCGTTCGGTGTGTAGATGCACCAAGCGCTGTTCTCGCCGTCGGCCATGCCGCGCGCGGGCGCGCCGTTGCTCGCCTGCTCCAAGGTGAGGCCCGCGACGTACACGCCGAACTGACCGACGCCTGAGAACTCAGCGGTCATCGTCGTTGCTGCACCGGCAGCGACTTCCTCGATATAGCCGCGCGTGTAGTAGAGGCGGCCGAACGTCTCGTACATCGAACTCATCCACATGACGGCAGGAGCCCACGCGACGCCGGACGCAGCAAAGAAGTTCGCTGGATATGGGTTCGCCCAGGATCCTTCGGGCGGCGTTTCCAGCTCCCAGGAAGCGACTGCGCCCCAGTTGAACATGTCGAAACCAACCATGTGGGAGTAGGCGTTCATCAGCGCTGAGGTCAGCGCAGTCGGCGTAATGTTCTCACCGAACGGCAGCCAACCACTCGCTCCGGCGAGCGAGAACTTGACCGAAGCGTCGGCGCTAATTGTCATCTCTAGAGGCTGGTTGAGCAGAAAGTCCGCGTTCTGTTGGGGGAGAATGACGCGCTTACCCTGCATCGCCAGGTCCTTGAAGTTCGACTTGCGGATGCGGCCGGGGACGGTCTGCGACTTCACGCGCTTAACAGCGTAGCGGCGGCCGTCTTCGACGTACTCGTGGATGACGTCGCGGAAGAAGTCGGCGCCGTACTTCTCAATCAGTTCGATCACCTTGTCGCGGATTGTGATCATTCCGGCAAGGCGGCCGCGCGCATCGCCTAGCACCCAGTCCGGCATGCGCGTGCGCGAACTAATGCGCATCTCATACCAGCGGTTGTAGCGATCGTTCTCCCCAACCCTCTCCATCGTGACCGGCACGCCGTCGGAGAAAGCGTCCGGGTTCATGAAGCCGATCGAGCCCGGCAGGATCGCGCCGCAGTCCATGACGTGGCTGACGCCGGAGGCCCAGGCGATCAGCTCGCCCTTGTAGATAATCGGGATCGCAGCATCGAAGTCCGACGCGTGGATGCCGCCGTAGTGCGAGTCGTTGTTTTCGAAGATGTCGCCGTGCTTGATGCCCGGATCGTCCTCGTAGCCCAGCTCAACGAGCGATCGGATGAAGAGCGAAAGCAGACCCGGATGCGCGGTGATGCCTTTCGAGATTGAGACGGCTTCGCCGGTTGGTAGG
>JBKKBW010000642.1:0-7361 GCA_046713635.1 Dehalococcoidia bacterium | reverse complement strand
TGGTAGGTGGAGGCCCCAGAGCGCGTCGCCGCCATCGACCGCAATGGCCGACGACGACACGCGGCAGCCGACGTCCCACGCCGTGTTACAGATGTTCATCAGGATGTGCCAGACAGCTTCGTAGCGGCCGGGGTCCTCTGCCTTACGCTTGAGGTTCGTCAGGCCGTACATAGAGCCCGTCTCCTTGAAGAGGCGTTCGTTCTCTTCAAGCCGTGCTTTGAGCGTCTGTGTTTTCGGCGTGGCAACTACAGTCATCACTTGCCTCCTCGGTCGATCCAGAAGATAAGGTGCTCGTCCAGGCGCGCGCTGGTGCCCGGCGGCAGGAAGAGCGTCGTGTTGGGAGCTTCGATGATGGCGACGCCAGTCACTTCGTTGCCGGCGCGCAACGCGTCCATCTCGTAGATCGGAGCGTCGGTCCACTTGCCCTGCTGAAAGACGGGGCGCTTACCCTTAAACGCCGCTTTCGGCGGCCCCTTCCCTTCCAACTCGTACTTGTTCACCACGGGTTTTACGGTATGCACTTCGGCTACAACACCGACCTCGCCAATCTGGAATGTCGGGAACGGCGGCTTGCCTGCCAGCGTGTATGTCTTGGTAAACACGTCCTCGAAGACTGCCATCAGCTTGTCGACGTCTTCGGTTGTGTTGAGGCGCGTCATCGGTGACGGCACCTCGAGGTCATCGAGGTGGCCGAAGTACTTCACGTACGCGTTGTGCTTGAGCGTAACCTGGTCCTTGGTGAAGCCTTCCTTCGCCAGTTCATCGAGCAACTGCTGCTCCAGCTCTTCCCAAGCCGCCGACACCGTTTGCGCAGCCATCTGCTTCATGGTCGGGTCTTCCACCGGCGGTATCATCGCCGAAACGGACTTGTGACGCCGGTGCGCATAGTCCATGCACGCACCGCCCCATGCCGAGAACGCCGCAGCGTGGGGAACCGTCGCGACACCCTTCCACGGGTAGTCGCCGGCGTACCCGGCCAGGTGCATCGGGCCGGCCCCGCCGTACCCGAGCAGCACGTAGTCCCGCAGGTCGTAGCCGAGCATGAGCGAGCGGATCAGGTGCTCGCGCATGAGCACATTGATCAGCTCAACGCACGTCTCGGCTGCGGTCTGCACGTCCATGCCGAGCGGCGCGGCGACCTTCTCTTCGAAGATGGCAGCAGCCTTGTCCTTGTGCACCTTGATACGCCCGCCCAGGTAGTTCTCCTCGTTGATAATGCCGAGGAGCAGGTCGCAGTCACCGATGGTCGGGATCTCGTTGCCGGCGTTCTGGAAGACGGGGCCAGGCGTGCCACCGGCGCTGTCCGGACCGAGCTTGAGCCTGTTCGTATCGGGGTCCATCCGTATGTACGTGCCGGTGCCCGCGCCAATTGAACGGATGTCGAGCATTGGTACGTTGACATACATGTGCTGGAACGCCGGCTCGCGCTCGATCGGCAAGATGCCAGCGGTGATACAGCCGGCATCGAAGCTCGTCCCGCCCATGTCGGCGCAGACCAGGTTTTCCAGTCCGCCCACGCTCGACGCCAGGTGATGGCCGCCCATGATGCCGCCGACCGGCCCCGACATGACCGTCTCGAACAGACGCGGGTAGCGGATGTTCGTGATGCCGCCGTAGCCAAGCACCGTGTTCAACGAGTGCTGGTAGCCGCGAGCAACCAGCTTTTCTTCGACGTTCATCAGCTGCTTGCGTGACGACTCTGAGGCGTACGCCTGGATGACGGTAGCGTTGGCGCGCGAGACCTCGCGGACGATCGGTGCGACCTCGCTTGAGACCACGATCGGTATCTCTCGCCCGGCTTCCTTCATCACCGTCGCACCTATCTCTGCGGCGCGGCGTTCGTGCATCGGGTTAACGAACGAGTTCAAAAAGAGGATCGCGAGCGACTCGCACCCTTCGTCAAGCAACTCGCGCACGCCCTTCTCGACCTCGTGTTCGTACATCGGAATAACCGGCTGCCCGAACATGTCGATGCGCTCCGTCACGCCGCGGGTGAGGTTGCGCGGGATCAGCGGCTCGCGATGCTTGCGGTACTGCATGTGGCTGATCTCGGACCACTCGAAGCCGATGAACGTCTGCGAACCGCGGCCCTGGACGATGATATCTTCGAATCCGCGGGTCACAATGAGACCCGCGCGCAAGCCGCTCAGGTTAATCAGCGTGTTCAGCATGCTCGTACCGGTGTAGATCGCCGTTTCGGCGTTCTTCACGACGCTGTCGCCGCCGCCGTTGACGGCGAGGCGGTCCTTCCAGTACTCGATCGCTTCGTCGAGCGACTCGATGTAACCGATGCTTTCGTCGTGCGGCGTCGTTGGCGCCTTGCCGATCACGAACTGTCCGGCTTCGTCGACGATGATGACATCAGTCATCGTCCCACCGGCGTCGCAGGCTAAGAGGTAACGTGGCATATAGGACCTCCTGGTGGAGTCAGCAAAGGAATGATGATCGAGCGGCGTTTTTGTATCACGGAGCGCCGCAGCCCGTCAAGCAGATCGAACATCACGCCAGCTCCGGAGTTATAATCAGCCGAGTTCTTGCCTTAACATCCTTTAGGGAAATGGGCCATAGTAATTCAGAAGCTTGATGTCGTACCTCTGCTCTTGGAAGCCTGTCCAGGTGCGACAGCGGTTTGGCAAGAGCATCAGGAGTACTGGCGCGGGGAAGAAGCTGGTTCATACAACGACGTCGCGGTCTTTGCACACTACCTCGTTGACTGCGTGGAGCAAGATACCTTGGAATGTTTTCCACCGACGTTCTCTCTCGTTGAGCGAATGCTCCATGAGGGCGACGACGAGGTTCGCGACCTGGTGAGCATAGGCCTCCTTGAAGATTTGCAGACCATCGCATCATGGCGCCCATTTGGGATGGATGTATTCCTTCCGTGGCTGGGACCAACCTCCCTTCATGCTTGGAACGAGATCCTCACCATGTGGAAGGGGAAGCATAGCCTGGCTGAAGTTCTTAGAGCAGAAGCCGAAGCTCCGGAAGCTAGGCTGGACCAACTTGACCAAAGCTGATGTTGGAGTGGCGATCGGTTACTCCTTCCGCTTCCGGAAAAGCCGTCTAAAGAAGCCAACGACAGATGCCCAGACGGTGTGCAGGACGAGCGGCAGCACGCTGACAGGCTTGTTCGCCTGCTCGATCGCGGCAGCGGCATGCTCGGGCGTTTCCAGGCTGGCCTTCGCGCAAGCAACGAATTGCTGAAATAGCTGCTGCGAGACGCCCTGGATCATCCCACGGCTCACCTGCGCGATGCGCCCCGTGACGTCGACGGACGCCTCGACGATCACCTCGGTCTCGCTCTGCGAGATAGCGCGCAGTTGGCTCGCCATCGTGCCTTTGGCCGTGCCACCCCCGGTCTCTCGGCCGTCCGCTAGCATCCGTACCGAGCGGCCTGCTTCGTCTACTTCAGCGAACTGAATCTTGCCCCTGTAGCTCGTGGTGATCGCTCCGACCTTTACGCGGATAGTTCCCAAGAACGTTTGTTCGTCGACAATTTCGTCTAGCGCTGCACCCGGCATACACCCGGCGACGCGCTCCGCGTCCATTACGTAGGCCCAAACAGCCTCGATCGGCGCCGCGACGCGGAATGTCTCTTGCAAGCTAATGGCCATCGCAACTCCGTATCTGGGAGGACTCTTGACACCTCGCCAAACGTGCCAGTATACTCGCCGCGCGGTGGTAAAAGCACTAGCAGCCGGTAGTACAGTTGACAAGGCTCGACCAGCCAGAAACGGCCGAGAGCCTCGCCGTCGGGCGATTCTAGATGCGGCGACGGAGCTCTTCGCCGATCGTGGTTTCGCGGGGGTCTCGATCCAGGAAATCGCGCGCGACGCCCACACGCACAAGACTACGATCTTGTATCACTTCGGTACGAAGGAAGCCCTGTATGCGGCTGTCCTGGATGAAGCCCTAGAGAAGATCGCGTCGGTCATGGCCGACTTCCTGAGCGATGGCTTTGAGAGCGACAACCTGCGCGAGCGTGTCGCGTACCTGATCGATCAGGTGCAGGCCTATTACGCGGAGCGCCCGTCTCACGCTCGCCTTCTTGAACGCGAGCTACTGGAAGCACAGGTACCCGACACCTACTTGGACCACTTTGTCGAACGCATCTACCAGCCGGCAGTGGCGGGGCTGGAAGAAGCGGCTTCGCGCGGGATCATCCGCCCGATCGATCCCGCCCTGTTCATCCACGACGTGCACATCCTGCTCGTCGGTTACTTCTGTCATCGCCCGCTGCTCGAACGTCTCAAGCCGGGTGATCCGTTCTCCATCGAAGCGCTTATCGCGCGCCGCAACCACCTCGTCGACCAGATGTTCTCGCTCTTTCGTTTCAGTCCAGACGGCACTCTGTCATGACGGCTCCAACCTCGGCCGGTACCGATACGCTCTTCGCGCCGCATGTCCTCGAGTACACATACACACGATCTGTCGGGCCCGTCGTAGGCAAGTTCTTTGGCGGGCTGGAAGAGCGCAAGCTCTTCGGCATCCGCACCAAGTCCGGCAAGGTGCTCGTCCCGCCAACGGAGTACGATCCTGATACCGGCGACGAACTCAGCGAGTTTGTCGAGGTCGGGCAGGCCGGAGTCGTGACGACATGGGCCTGGGTGAACGAGCCGAGGCCGAAGCACCCACTCGACAAGCCCTTCGCGTGGGCGCTCATTCGCCTCGACGGCGCTGACACGCCGATGCTGCACGCGATCGATGCGGGTGCAGCATCGGGCATGTCGACCGGCATGCGCGTGAAGGTCCGCTGGCGCGAAGAGACGCTCGGCGAGCTGCAAGACATCGTCTGCTTCGAGCCGGAGGCCGCATCGTGAGTGAGCGCGTCTATGGCGTTAAGACACCCATCCGCCTCGACTACAGGTACATGGCGGGCCGCGCGCGTTCGGCGTTCCTGCGCGCGCTCGAACAGAAGCGCATCGTTGGCGAGCGCTGTCCCGAGTGTCGCAACGTCTACGTCCCGCCGACCGGCGGCTGCCCTACCTGCGGGGTTGCCACGGACGAGCACGTCGAGGTTGCACACGCTGGCACGGTCGAAAAGTTTTGCGTCGTCAACCTGCCATTCTACGGCCAGCAGATCACCCCGCCTTACGTCTGCGCGTCGGTGCAGCTCGACGGTGCTGACACGACGTTGTTCCATCTCATCCAGGAGATCGCCGCCGATGAAGTCACGATTGGCATGCGCGTCGAAGCGGTCTGGCGCCCGGACGATGAGATGGAGCCAAGCGCCGAGACGATCAAGTACTTCCGTCCCGAGAGCAAGCACGGCGCGAACGGAGCCAGCTGCTGATGCGTGAGGTCGCAGTCGTCTCTTTCGCTCAGTCGCCCAGCGTCCGAAGCGAGACCGAGCGCAACGAGGTCGAGATACTGCTGCCCGTCGTTCGCGAAGCAGTGGAGCGCTCGGGCATCCCACGTAAGGAGATCGGTTTTACCTGCTCCGGCTCGTGCGACTACCTCGCAGGCCAGCCGTTCGCATTCGTTACCGCGCTAGACGCCATCGGCGCCTGGCCACCAGTCCGCGAGTCGCATGTCGAGATGGACGGTGCGTGGGCGCTCTACGAGGCCTGGGTACGTCTCCAGCATGGCGACGTCGATTCGGCGCTCGTCTACGCGTTCGGCAAGTCGTCGCTCGGCGATATCCACGACGTGCTGGCGCTGCAACTCGACCCGTACTACATGAGCCCGCTCTGGCCCGACACGATCAGCCTCGCCGCGCTTCAGGCGCGCGCGCTGCTCGAGTCGTCGAAGTACACCGAGCGTGACATGGCCCAGGTGGCAGCCCGCAGCCGCGCGAGCGCCAAGAGCAACTCGAACGCGCAGCTTGCAGGCGATTTCGCTGTGGACAGACTGCTCGCTGAACCGTACATCACGTCACCCTTGCGCAAGCATGACTGCCCACCGATATCTGATGGCGCTGTCGCCGTTGTACTCGCTGCAGGTGATCTCGCGCGCAAGGTCTGCGAGAAGCCTGCGTGGATCACCGGCATCGACCACCGCATCGAGCCGCACGCACTAAGCGTGCGCGATCTCACTGCTTCCGTCTCCTCTGCGCTGTCAGCGCGTAAGGCTGGGCTCGGCGATCATTCCGTCGACATCGCCGAGCTCCATGCCCCCTTCACGCACCAGGAGCTGATCCTGCGCGAGTCGATCGGCCTCAACGGCAAGACCGCCATCAATCCATCCGGCGGCGCACTCGCAGCAAACCCGGTGATGGCGACGGGGTTGATACGCATCGGCGAAGCGGCGCAACGCATCATGTCCGGCGACGCGAAGCGCACGCTTGCGCACGCGACATCAGGCCCGTGCCTACAGCAGAACCTGGTCTGCATCATGGAGGCCGCATAATGGCTCAGCGTTGCGCCGTCATCGGCGTCGGCCAGACGAACCACGCCGCCAAGCGCGACGACCTCTCGATCGCAGGCGTCGTGCGTGAGGCCGCCATACGCGCGCTCGATGACGCCGCACTCACCTGGAGCGACATCGACGCCGTCGTGATCGGCAAGGCGCCCGACATGTTTGAAGGCGTCGTGATGCCGGAGCTGTACCTCGCCGACGCGCTGGGCGCGTCCGGCAAACCGATGATGCGCGTACACACCGCGGGCAGCGTCGGCGGCTCGACTGCGCTCGTCGCGGCGAGCCTCGTCCAGGCGGGCATTCACGAACGCGTCCTCACCGTGGCCTTCGAAAAACAGTCGGAGAGCAACGCGATGTGGGCGCTCACACCGAAGATCCCGTTCCAGCCGCCTGTTGTCGCGGGCGCGGGCGGCTACTTCGCGCCCCACATCCGCGAGTACATCGCGCGCTCCGACGCGCCAGGCGACGTCGGCATCCGCGTCGCGCTAAAGGACCGGCTGAACGCTCTCAAGAACCCCTTCGCGCACCTGCACATGCCCGAGATCACGTTCGAGATGATCGACGAGTCGCCGATGCTATGGGACCCGATCCGCTTCCACGAGACGTGCCCGTCATCCGATGGTGCTTGCGCGCTTGTGCTGGCCAGCGAATCCGCCGCGACAAGCGCGCCCAACCCACCAGCGTGGGTGCTGGGCAGCGCGATGCGCAGCGAGCCGATCATGTTTCCCGGCCGCGATGAAGTTGATCCGCGTGCCGGCCGCGATTGCGCTGCGGATGTATATCAGCAGGCAGGCATCACAAACCCGCTGGAGCAGATCGATGTCGCGGAGATCTACGTTCCGTTTAGCTGGTACGAACCGATGTGGCTGGAGAACCTCGGGTTCGCCGGCGAGCGCAAAGGCTGGGAGCTCGTGTTGGACGGTACCACTGCGTTCGATGGCGCTCTACCGGTCAATCCCTCCGGCGGCGTGTTATCCTCGAACCCGATCGGCGCGTCCGGCATG
>JBKKBW010000641.1:0-1324 GCA_046713635.1 Dehalococcoidia bacterium | reverse complement strand
TATCCAGATATCAAATCCATAGATGTCTCAGCCGTGACAGGTGGCCGGATCGACGGCGGCGCTCCTTCCTAATCTGACGCCTATCTCCAGGTACGTTCCTGGCCGAACGAAGAGAGCTGAGGCGCGGAGGGTCGTCGTGATATCTGCGTACTGCCAGAAGGGCCCGTACTTCGCGCGGCCCCATGAATAGAACAGCGATTGCTGGTCTCCTTCACCGGCTGGAGTCAGCCTCCCGACAACTTTCATGACAAAGTCCGCGGCATCGGTAGAGAGCGCTGCGGCGGCTAGGGTCGGCGCATTGGGCGGGAAAAACACCTCGAGCGGCCTGCTTCCTTCGACTCTCGGCGTTGATCGTGTGTACTTCGGACCGCGGCGAGGCCGCCGTAGTTCCCATTCAGCGCGGAGCCGCTGCAGCAGTCTGCGCGGCTCGGTGAGGTACTGCGCGCGGCTCAAGCTCATGTCGTAAGAAACGCTCCTCTTTCGGGGCCAGTCAGAGTTCCTGCAGTGGCCCGATCAGGCCAGGGCCACTGCTTACTCCCCCGCGCATAGCTCACTCAGGGTACAAGTAGATATGATCGCAGCGATGACCACGAGGCTCAAGTATTCCTTGCCTATCGCGCGCCAACTTCTCATCGAACACGCACAGCGTCTGCGCCCCGGTGGCCTGCGATCGCGGCTCCAACAGCCAACGCGCGAGAAACCGTTCGTGATCGTGACGGGCGCTGGGCGGTCCGGCACCAGCGCCGTTGCGCGAGTGCTCCATCAGTCTGGCGTCCGGATGGGGAGCGATTTCGACGACCCAAATGAGTTCAATAGCGTGGGCTACTTCCAGGAGCGCGAAATCTTCGCCATTAACGAAGAGATGATGGCCGAGGCGGGTATGTCCGACCTGCGCAACTATGCCAGACCAGCCTGGCGCTCCACGGTACTCGCGGTGGGGGCGAGGTTCTCGGACCGAATGACTCGCATCGCGGCGAGTGAGACTGATGGGTGGAAGGACCCTATCTTCAGTTTCACGCTCGAGGCGTGGCTCCCCCTCCTACCGCAGCCGCTCAAGCTCATTGTCTGCCTCCGAAGCCCGGAGGCGTACGCGCGGTCCGTCATGAATATCTTTGGGCTCCTGGACATGGATGCCGTAATGCGCTTCTGGGCCCGCCACTACCAGCGCCTGCTGCCCGTGATACGCGATTATCAGCTCGACGCGACCTGCATACAGTACGAGGAACTATTGCGACGGCCTGCCGAGGTCGTGGAGCAAATTGAAGCCTTCGTCGGTTCACCGCTCGATTCGACGCTCGTTCGCCCTGATCTACGCACGTTCTCG
>JBKKBW010000640.1:0-3818 GCA_046713635.1 Dehalococcoidia bacterium | reverse complement strand
GTTCGAGAGCCACTCGATGGATGAGATGCGGCATGCCTACAACTTCGCTGAGCGCATCGACTTGCTCGGGGGCGACCTGACCGTAGAGATCCATCCAATCAAAGTAGGTGGCGGGCTGGAGAAGATGATCCAGGACGATTTGAAGGGTGAGCTGATGGCAATCGACATGTACCGCGAATACATTACGCTTGCCGAAGAACAGGGTGACCCTGTGACGCGCCGCATGTTCGAGGACGCGCTAGCCGCGGAAGAGGGCCACGCGAACGATTGGGAGACCGTCCTAGGGAAGTAATGAGATGATTGCAAGCCGAAGGCATTTGCTCAACCTGCGCAGGCCCCCTGTCGCATAGGCAAGGGGGCCTGAAGGGCGCTGACAACGTATTCGATTGGAGGTTGAGCAATCATGGCAGACAAGGTACTAATTTTCGACACGACGCTCCGGGACGGCGAGCAATCGCCGGGAGTGGCGCTCACCGCGAGCGATAAGATAGAGATCGCTCAGCAGCTCGAGAAGCTGGGCGTTGACATCATCGAGGCGGGCTTCCCGCTCACGTCGCAGGGTGACCTCGATGCAGTTGCGGCTGTCGCGGACCACGTCCGGACTCCCGTCATCGCGGCCCTTGCGCACGCGCACCCCGAGGCAGTCGATGCGGCGTGGCAGGCGCTGAAGAACGCGGCGAGGCCACGCATCCACGTGTTCCTCTCCAGCTCCGACATACACATGATGCATCAGCTGCGCAAGAACAAGGACCAGGTGCTCGAGATGTCGCGCACCAATGTTGCGCGCGCGAAGAAGCTCTGCGAGGACGTCGAGTTCAGCCCAATGGACGCGACGCGCTCTGAACGCGAATACGTGTATACCATGCTCGAGCAGTGCATCCAGGCGGGAGCCACGACGGTAAATATCCCAGACACTGTGGGCTACACCGTGCCGGAGGAGTTCGAACAGTTCATCCGCGACATTCTTGAGAACGTACCGAGCATCCACAAAGCCGTCGTCTCCGTGCACTGCCACAACGACCTCGGGCTCGCTGTCGCGAACTCGCTGGCAGCGGTCCGGGCCGGTGCGCGACAGATCGAGACATGCGTCAACGGCATCGGCGAGCGCGCTGGCAACGCGGCCCTCGAAGAAGTAGCGCTCGCTATGCGAACGCGCGCAGACTACTTCGGTCTGGAGACGAACATCAGGAGCAAGGAGATCTACCGTACCAGCCGGCTTGTCGCTGATCTGACGGGCATGAGTGTGCAGCCGAACAAGGCGATCGTAGGCGCGAACGCGTTCCGTCACCAGTCCGGCATCCACCAGGACGGCATCCTGAAGATGCGCGAGACGTACGAGATCATGGACTCCAAGTTGCTCGGCTGGCCGACGGGCGCTGAGATCGTGCTGGGGAAGACATCCGGACGTCATGGCTTCAAGTCGCGCATTGAGGCGCTTGGCTACGAGCTCACCGACGAAGAGCTCAACCGCGCCTTCCTTGCCTTCAAGGAGCTGGCCGACAAGAAGCTCGAAGTGGATGACCGCGACCTCGAGGCGCTCGTTGCGGACAAGATGCGCACGAGCGAAGAGGTCTACCATCTCGACTTTGTACAGGTGGCCTGCGGTGACCACGCCACGCCGACAGCGACGGTCCGTCTGATCACGCCGGAAGGCAACGTGCTCGCCGACGCGGCGCTGGGAACGGGCCCGGTCGACGCTGTCTACCGTGCGATCAACCGGATCATTCAGGTGCCGAACACGCTGACAGAGTTCTCGGTCAAGAGCATAACCGAGGGCATCGATGCTCAGGGCGAAGTGATGATCCGGATCGAAAGCGAAGGCCGCAGTTACGTCGGCCGCGGTGCCGATACGGATATCATCGTGGCGTCGGCGAAGGCGTACATGAACGCGCTGAACCGGGCGCTGGCCGTAGGCCGGCGTTCGGACGCTGAGGTTCGGACAAGCCCGTAGCCCGTGTGCCGGCTCGTGCTAGCCATCGCTGTACTCTCACTGCTTTCGTCGGCGTGCGAGGACAACACCGCGCCCGCGTCTGATCCGACCGCGACGAGTCTCAGCGAAGGTCATCCCGATGGGGAGAACTTCAACGAGATCGTCCAAACAGGTGCGAGCCGGTCGGCTGCAGCGGGCTTCGCAGGTACGTACAGACTGCAAGTCAATGTCGAGGGCTCACGGATCGACGGTACGGCGACGTGGTACCGCAAGGGCGCTCAGGCACGAGCTGACTTCGCAGGAACGGTAGATGGCCAGGCGGTGAATATGAACGTGATCACGGGTCCGAACTATCCAGCGGACGACCTGCTGTATGTTTGCAGACTTGACGCGCAGACGTGCAGCGAAGCCGTTCGCGCTGTGGATGGAGCCTATGCGACAGAGCTGCTGCCCGCAGTCATACCACTACTGCTGCTGGACGTCGGTATTCTCGCGGCCGGACTGAACTTCTACGACGAGGCGACGCGGACAATCGTAGGCCAACCAGCGTCGTGCTTCGTCGGTCGCTCGGAGAGTGAGCCGCCTGGTCTAGTCGATCACGGCGAGGTCTGTCTAACTGACGGGGGACTTCCATTGCTGATCACGGCCGCAGGCACGAGCCGGACGATATCGCTGACAGCAATAGAGACACCCGGAGGGGTTAGCGACCGCGACTTTGAGCTGCCGTACGCGGTAGGAGCCCGGTAGGGCAGCTAGCGTTGGTTATAATCAGTCTACTAGGGAAGAGAAAGAGGTAGCCCCATGGGCATGACACTTGCCGAGAAGATACTCGCGGCGCACAGCGGTAGGAAGGAAGTCTCGCCAGGCGATCTGATCACGGTGAAGGTCGATCTGGTGATGGCGAACGATGTCACGGCGCCGATAGCAATCAGGCAGTTCTACAACCTGGGCGTGAAGGACGTCTTCGACAAGCAACGCGTGGTCTTCGTCCCGTCCCACTTCGTGCCAGCGCGCGACGTTGCAACGGCCGAGCAGTTCAAAGTGATGCGCGACTTTGCAAAGGAGATGGGCATCGTCTACTACGAGCTGGGTCAGGCAGGCATTGAGCACATCCTCCTCCCCTGGAAGGGCCACATCGTTCCTGGCGACGTCTACTGCGGCGCCGACTCCCATACGCCGACATGCGGCGCGTTAGGCGCGTTTGCGACGGGCATGGGGAGCACAGACATCGCAGTCGCGATGGCTACGGGTGAGACCTGGATGAAGGTGCCAGAGACGATGCGCGTCATTTACCACGGTCGGATGCCCACATGGACGCGCAGCAAGGTCCTGTTTCTGCACACCATCGGGGTCATTGGCACCGACGGCGCGACTTATAAGGCTATGCAGTTCGAGGGCGAGGCGCTCAAGGACATGTCCATGGACGCGCGCTTCACGATCACGAACATGACGGCAGAGGCGGGTGGCAAGGCCGGTATGATGGTCGCCGACGAGGTGACCCTGGAGTACGTCCGGCCGCGCGCCAAGCGCGAATGGACGGTCTTCGAGCCGGACCCGGACGCGCGATATCTGGAGACGTTCGAGTTCGACGCGTCCAAGATTGAGCCGACGATCGCCATGCCATTCAGCCCCGGCAACACGAAGACGATTACGGAAGTCGCGAACATGGACATCACGATCGATCAAGTGTTCATTGGCTCGTGCACCAACGCGCGTATGGAGGACCTGCGAGAAGCGGCGGACATCATGCGCGGCAAGAAGGTCGCGCAGTGGGTGCGCTGCATCGTCATTCCCGCTACGCAAGACATCTTCCTGGAAGCGCTCAAGGAAGGCCTGATTGAGGTTTTCACGGCGGCGGGTTGCCAAGTGAGCGCGGCCACCTGTGGGC
>JBKKBW010000639.1:0-1929 GCA_046713635.1 Dehalococcoidia bacterium | reverse complement strand
GCGTTGTTCACGGCGTTGAACAGATCGAGGCCGAACCCGGACATTCCTTGCGCCGGACAGCCTGGCTGCGGCGGCGGAGCCTGCGAAACCACGACAGGGGCCGGAGGCGCTGCGGGCTGCGATGCGGGTGCGCTGAGGGGCTGGGTGGGCAGCGGCTGCTGCTGCGGTTCCGGCGTTGCCGTCGAAGGCACCGGGGTGACTGTTGCCGTGGGCTGAGTGGCGGCGCTCGCGGCGGCGCTCACCCAAAGGAACCATGTCCAATCGACCTGGTCCGCTGCTGGAGCCTCTGTAGGCGCACTTATGTTCTGGCCGGCCGCCTCCGAGGCGTTTACTCCACTGACCGGTGCCTGGTCCCAGCCTCCTCCGAAGAGTAGGAGCGACATGCTGACGCCCATCCCGATGCCCAGGACGGCGAATGTCAGCCGAATCGCTCGTCTGCTACGGCGTGGAGCATCATTTATGTCTAGTAGCGGCTGGAGTTGGCTGTTCATTATGTCGTGTGGAACTGCCTGAAGCGGCGTTTCCCCCTTAGGTGCGCCCTCTTAATGAATATCGGCGGCGAAGGGAGGTTTCTTGAGGAAGCACTCTAGAAAGGCCAGGGCTAGGGCTGTGTTTAGGGCTGCTTGACACTTAGATTCGACACGTTTAGACTTGACTGTCGGCGCCTAAGCGGAGAAACACGTCGGGCCAAACGCCCCGACCGAGATGACCGCCGGCTCATGTGGACTTGCGCGACAGCGGATGTCCCACGCCGGGTCAGGCTCCGGAGCAGGCATTTGGCCTATACTTGTGTCTTCGAAAGGGTGTCGATTTTTTAGTTATGCCAACGATTAATCAGCTTGTACGCAAGGGGCGGAAGCGGGTCATCAAGAAGACCAAGGCACCTGCTTTGCGGTTTACCTACAATGCGCTGAAGAATCGCCTCCAGCGCGGCAAGGGCTCGCCACAGAAGCGGGGCGTCTGCACCCAGGTGCGAACGATGACACCGAAGAAGCCAAACTCCGCGCTGCGGAAGATCGCGCGTGTACGACTAACGAACAGTATTGAGGTAACGGCCTACATCCCCGGCGAAGGGCACAGCCTACAGGAACACTCGGTCGTCTTGATTCGCGGTGGCAGAGTGAAAGACCTTCCGGGCGTTCGCTATCACATCGTTCGCGGGGCGCTGGACGCGCAGGGCGTCTCGGGACGCCAACGCGGGCGCAGCAAGTACGGGACGCGCAAGGGCGGCGTCGCGGGCGGCGGCGCCTAGGTCCCGCGGGGATTAGCTAGACATCGCATTCTGCCCCGTGTCTCGGGGCGGCTTGCCTGAATAAAGGGGAAAGAACCATGCCGAGACGGTCTCGGGTTGTGCGACGTGACGTACATCTGGATGCCAAGTATGGCAACCGGATCCTCAGCATGTTCATTAACAAGATCATGACGCGCGGCAAGAAGAGCACTGCGGAGCGCATCGTTTACGGTGCGCTCGAAGAAGTTGAGAAGCAGCTCAGCCGCCCGGCGATCGAAGTGTTCGAGGAAGCGGTGCGAAACGCCACGCCGATGGTCGAAGTGAAGCCCCGACGTGTCGGCGGCGCGACGTACCAGGTACCTGTAGACATCCGGCCGGACCGTCGGATGGCACTGGCACTTCGCTGGCTCCTGCAGTCGTCTCGATCGCGCAAGGGTAAGACAATGGCAGAGCGATTGGCTGCAGAGTTGATCGATGCAGCGAACAACCAGGGGACGACCGTTAAGTTGAAGCTGGACACGCATCGTATGGCCGAGGCGAACCGTGCGTTCGCCCATTATCGCTGGTAGGAGTCTACATGGGCCGCACTCAGGCGGCCCTGAACTTTGTAAAGCGCAGGTAGCGAAGAGAACAATGGCACGAGAACACCCGATAGATCGGGTCCGCAACATTGGCATCATCGCCCACATCGACGCCGG
>JBKKBW010000638.1:0-2185 GCA_046713635.1 Dehalococcoidia bacterium | reverse complement strand
TTCAACATCAAGATCCGCAACGGCGACCTGTACGTGGACGAGCCGATCACCAGCGGGGTCGCGCATGTACCTCGCGCTCGCTAATTAGCAACCAATTCCGACGTACACCATGCCGGCGGCTTCTACTGAGGCGCGGTCTACTGCTTGGCGACCGTCGAGCAGCGCGCGGCAGCCCACGAACGCTCGTAGATCGAGGTCTTGATACGCGTCGTGCCAAGCTTGGACGATTATCGCGTCTGCCGAGACCGGCAACGAACCAACAGGCTCCAGTCCGAACGCCCGCACCTCATCCGCTGAGAAGAGCGGATCATGGATGACAGCGCGCGCGCCGCGCGCCGCTAGCTGGTCGGCGAGGAGGAATGCGCTGGAGTGGGCTGCCTCCTTCACGTTCGCCCGATAGGCGAGCCCGAGTATGAGCACGGTTTTGTCGCGCAGCGATCCGGCCACGGCCTCCAGTTTGGCTACACCGTAACGCGCCATCGCATTGTTCGCATCACGCGCCAGGCGTGGTAGTCGCGTCGTTCCGTCGTCTGGCAAGAAGTACGGATACACAGGCAGGCAATGGCCGCCGACCCCCAGGCCCGGCTGGTGCAGATGCGAGTACGGCTGCGTGTTTGCTGCCGCAAACGCCTCGTTCGCCTCGACGCCCGCGCCGTCAGCGTAGCGCGCCAACTCACTCGCCAACGCGATGTTCACGTCCCGATAAATGCCTTCGGCCAGCTTCACGAACTCCGCAGTCTCAGGATCGCGCACACGGATCAGACTGGGCGCGTCTAGCGCCGCGCGGTAGAACGCCTCAGCGCTCTCCCAACTCTCGTTGTCGATGGCGCCGATGACCTTCGGATACGTCCGCAGGTCCTGGAAGATCCGACCAGACGACACTCGTTCCGGGCTAGCGGCGAGCAGCGTCGCACGGCCGAGCGCTTCCCCAACGCGATTTCGCGTCGTCCCGACTGGTACCGTTGTCTCAACGATGACGAGCGTGTTGGCTTGTAGGTGCGGCGCGATAGCAGCCGTGGCGGCGTCGAGCTGGGCGAAATCTGGCTCGCGGTCTGCTGTCAGCCCTACCGGAACTATGAGCACGAGCACATCGGCGTCCGACACGGCCTCACGCGCGGTAGTCGTGGCGCGAAGACCTCCGCTACCAGCTACGGTCTTCAGTGCATCCCCCAATCCTTCCTCGCCGGCGATCGGTGAACAGCCGGAATTGATCGCGTCTATCTTGGCCGTATCAATGTCGTAGCCGGCGACCGACAGGCCACGCGAGGCATACTGCACCGCAAGCGGCAGCCCGATCTTGCCGAGACCTGCGACCGCGACCTTCACTTCGCAGGCCTCGTTTCGGCGATGTGGACTGTTCGTTGGGTCCGCCCCGCCTCGACTAGCGCTTCCGCCACGCGGAGGGCGGCGATGCCGTCGTGCGCACTGATCGCAGGCGCCTCGAAGCCGCGAACCGCGCGAAGAAACGCATCGAGCTCGGCGCGCAGTGGCTCGCCACCCGCCCCGGAGATTTCGATTGTCATGCCTTCACTCTCAGCATCCTCAGCGTGGGGGTAGAACACCAGCGCTCGCGCCATGTAGTCGAGGGCAAACAAGCCGCGGTCACCAAGCAGCACCAGCTCGCGCTGCTTCGTTGGAGATAGCCAGTTCGCTTCGATCTCGGCCATAGCGCCGTTGGCGAACCGCAGAGTAGCTGTTACCGCATCCTCGTACTCCGTGCGGATTCCTCGCTGCGTCTCTGCGTGAGCTCGTTCTACGGCGCAGCCGAACAGGTAGTGCAGCACATCGATGTCGTGCGTGGCCAGATCGTGCACAACGCCGACATCGCGCTCGCGCCGGAAGAACGGCCCGACGCGCCGCGCACGTACCTCGTATACCCGGCCAGCTTCGCCGGCGTCGATCCGGTGCTTGAGCTCGCGGACTGCCGGGTTGAAGCGCTCGATGTGGCCAACCATCAGCGGAACACTATGGCGTTCTGCGGCAGCTCGGAGCTCTTCTCCTTCCGCAACGCTGGCCGCGATCGGCTTTTCGACCAGTGTGGCGATACCGCGCTCGATACACGCCAGCGCTACGTTGAGGTGGGCCCGCGCCGGAACCGCTATCGATACCGCATCGATCTGCTCCTCATCGAGCAGACGGTGGTAGTCGCTGTACGCGGGAACGTTGGCGTGCGACAGTACCTGCT
>JBKKBW010000637.1:0-2048 GCA_046713635.1 Dehalococcoidia bacterium | reverse complement strand
AGTACCGTCTGTTGCGATGCTGATAAGCTCCGTAACGTTCGTTTCCAGATCGACGAAGAAGACGTCCCGGACTTCGTTGGTGTCAACAGCAACGGCGGTCGACGCGAGCGACGTGTATGTGACGTAGCGCCCAGTAGCGCTGATAGACGGCGTCAGGCTGTCGTTGTCGAGGTCACCGCCCTCCGGCGTCAGGGTGACTCTCCGCGTCGTTCCTGCGCCTCGGTCGCGAACGAAGATGTCCGTGAACCCTTGGTTGTCGTCGTCAACGATGTCGCCGGCAAAGGACTCGAAGACTACATAGCGGCCATTTGCGCTGATGTCTGGAAACAATGATACCCCGTCCGGTTCTCCGCCATGGGTAGCGACGCTAATCAACTCGATAGCTCCCGTCTGACGGTCGCGCAGAAAGACATCGCGGGTGGCGGAATTGCCTGGCAGGACATCCGGCGCGTCAGACGCGAAGGCCACGAAGCGCCCGTCACCGCTAACCGCCGGCGTCAAGTTGGGCCCGTGCAGCTCCGCGCCGCTGCTGGTCACGCTCTGCCGCTCGATCTGGAAGTTGAGCGCCGATGCCGTGATTTGCATGCTGAGAAGCACTACGGTCGCTATCGTCGGCGCGACGAGCAAGGCAGGAGCCATTCTGGTCATGCAGACAGCAGGGTAACCAGGCGCTCTTTCGCAGACAAGCGTGGCGTCAGCGAGATGCCGCAAAAGGCGCTAAGCTGCTCACCGTGCGACCTTCACCCTACCGAGTCACGTTCACGTTTGCGAACGCTTACCGAGAACACCTGCGGCCGCGCGTGCTGGCGGCGCTGGTACGACGTGCCCTTGCACTAGAGAAGGTTTCAGGCCCGCTCTCGGTCGGTATCGCGATCTCGAGCGATGCGGTAGTACGCGATCTCAACCGCCGCTTTCGTGGTCAGGATACGGCGACAGACGTGCTCTCATTCGGCCACACCGATCGAAGTGGGTTCATCTCCGCCGAGGGCGTCCCGCAGCTTGGCGATATCATCATCTCGTTCCCAACCGCCAAACGGCAGGCCCGTGAGGAGGGCCATAGCGTCGAGGACGAGATGGCTCACCTGCTCGTCCACGGCGTGCTCCATCTCCTCGGCTATGATCACGAGCGGCCCCGAGACGCGAAGGTCATGCGCGCTCGCGAGGATGCGCTACTAGGCCGGGCCGCTCATTGAGCGGTGGGCTAGGCCGCTGATATACTGAGGAACTCCCGTGATTGCACGCTCGCTTTCTCTCAAACGCCTATGAGCGCCGAGGTTTTCTATCGCAAGTGGCGCCCGCGCTCCTTCGCGGAGCTGGCCGGGCAGGAGGCTGTCGTTCGAACGCTGACGAACGCGGTTTCATCGGGAAAGTTCGCGCATGCGTATCTGTTCTCGGGCCCGCGTGGTACCGGCAAGACGACGGCCGGGCGCCTGGTTGCGAAGGCTGTCAACTGCACCTCGCCCAAGGAAGGTGAGCCGTGCAACGAGTGCGCTAGCTGCCAATCCTACCTGGAGGGCCGAGCGCTCGACATGATCGAGCTGGACGCGGCGAGCAATCGCGGCATCGATGAGATTCGCAGCCTGCGCGAGAAAGCGAACTTTGCCCCGGCTGGCGGCGCCAACGCCCACAAGGTCTACCTCATAGACGAAGTCCACATGCTGACAGAACCGGCGTTCAACGCGCTGCTCAAAACGCTGGAGGAGCCGCCGGCCCATGTCATCTTCGTACTCGCTACCACGGAAGCGCACAAGGTGCCCGCAACGGTCGTCTCGCGCTGCCAGCGCTTCGACTTCCGGCGCATCTCGGTCGCGGCGGCCACGGCCCGGCTGGAGCACATCTGCTCCCGTGAGGACATCGCGATCGACCCGGCCGCCCTCCAGATCATAGTCCGGACGGCCGGCGGGAGCCTACGCGACGCCGAGAACCTGCTCGATCAGGTCGCGTCCTTCTATGGGGACCGGATCGACGCCGCCCAGGTCCGCGAAACCCTCGGCATCCCGGATGCCGAACTGGTCCGGGCGCTGGTAGCCCAGATCATCGGTCGGGAC
>JBKKBW010000636.1:0-2845 GCA_046713635.1 Dehalococcoidia bacterium | reverse complement strand
GTCTTGCCCTGCACCTTCCAGCCGCCGAACTGGTGTACTCCCTGTGGCGTCAGGCCGATGTGACCCATGACGGGAATGCCCGCGTCGACGAGCTTCTGCACGGTGTCTTTCACCGTCACGCCGCCTTCCAGCTTGACAGCGTGCGCCCCGGACTCTTTCAGGAATCGAGCCGCGTTGCGCAGCGCGTCGTCCGGGCCGGTCTGGTAGCTACCGAACGGCATGTCCGCGACGACGAACGCGTGCTTTGTCCCGCGGGTGACGGCCTTTGTGTGGTGGATCATCTCATCCATCGTCACTGGCACAGTTGTGTCGTAGCCGAGTACGACCATGCCGAGCGTGTCGCCGACGAGGATGATGTCGGCGCCTGCGGCGTCGACGAGGCGCGCCGACGGGAAGTCGTACGCCGTCAGCATGACGATTGGCTCCTTGCGGCGCTTCATCGCACGGATGTCGTTGATGGTGATGCGAGTTGACTTCGGCATATGTTTATCTCCCTAAGCGGCGACGCGCGCGCTATTGATTTGCTGCTGCGCAAGCGCAGCAGGGGCGCGGATGTCGTTGATGGTGACGCGAGTTGACTTCGGCATGCCTTGTCTCCCTAAGCTAGAGCGCGCGCGCGCTTGACTTGCTGATGCGCAAGCGCAGCAGGGGCGCGGATGTCGTAGATGGTGATGCGAGTTGACTTCGCCATGTGCCGCCTCCTAGGCGGGGACTGCTGCCGCGACTTGCGCGGCGTGATCAATCGAGTGGCCGGTCCGGACGATCTCGTTGCGCCCGTTGACGTAAACGAGGCTTGGCTGCATTCGTTGCGCTTCTTCCTCTGAGACGGCGGCGTAGTGGAGGATGATGATCGTGTCGCCCTTATGGATCAGATGCGCAGCGGCGCCGTTCACAATCACGTCGCCGCTGCCGCGCCGCCCTTCGATGGCGTACGTCGTGAGGCGCGCGCCGTTGTCGATGTCGAGCAACTGCACCTGTTCGAACGGGAGGAGGTCGGAAGCTTCCATCAGCACCGGGTCGATCGTCACGCTGCCCTCGTACTGGAGGTCGGCGCCCGTCACGGTGGCGCGGTGGATCTTGCCCTTGAGCATGGTCCGCATACAACAAAACCCTTTCGACCAGCAGTCGAAAGGGCACAATGCTCCATGCTTCTGCGCCGTCTCGGTCCTGCTGGATCCGAGCAGCGATAGTGACGTTCGCTATCGATGCTCGCTGGGCGTCCCTCCTGGGAAGGATCGCCGGCAGCCCAAGTATAGCTCCGGGCCAGAAGTTGTCAAGAGGCATTGACGGCGGTGGTAGAATAGAGCCACGGCTTCTGATGGTGGTGTGGGATCCCCGTCAATTTCTCTGGCCGCCATGCTGTACAAGAGCGAGGAGGCTCCTGAATGCTCACGCAAACCATATCCACCAGGGCGCTCGGAGCCGTTGTTGCAGCCGCTGCCGTTCTCTTGTTTCTTGCCCTCATTGCCGTAGGGCTATTTCGCGGAATGCCCGCCGCTTCAGCGAACCCGTTGGCTCTTGTCAGCGCGGTGGCAGCCGGTGAAACCAATAGCTGTTACTTGCTGTCCGACGGCTCGGTGATGTGCGCCGGCCAAGGATCTTCGTCCGTGCCCAGCCAGATCTCCGGCCTGACCTTGCCGGTCGCCGCGATCGCAGCGGGCTCGTTCGATATGTGTGCACTGACGACTGCAGGCGGCGTGAAATGCTGGAGCGGGACTACCGCCAGCGACCTGGCTGGCTTCACGTCCGGTGTCGAGGCCATCTCACTCAACTCTACATATGGATGCGCGGTTCGCTCGACGGGAGCGGTCTCCTGTTGGGGCTATGGAAGCCAGGGGCTCTTGGGTGACGGTGTGCTCACGACTGGTGTCGCCTCGGTTGCGGCCGGTTTCGATCATGCCTGCGCGCTGATGGCCGCGGGCTCGGTGAAATGCTGGGGAAAGAACGACACCGGGCAGCTTGGCAATGGCTCGACCGCCGATAGCTCTGTTCCAGTGGACGTTCAGGGAATTTCCGGCGCGAGCGCTGTCGCTGCCGGACTCAATCACTCGTGCGCGCTCGTGTCCGGTGCGGTGCAGTGTTGGGGGCAGAGCTATGGAACGTCGCCGGCTGGCGTGCCGGGACTCACTTCCGGCGTCGCTTCCCTGTCAGCGAGCCATGTCCACACGTGCGCCACGCTCTCCAATGGCGCGCTCAAGTGCTGGGGTAGCAACGTCTTCGGACAGTTGGGTGACGGACTTGGCTGCGGCGGTCAATGTGCCAGTCCAACAACGCCAACCGGCTTGGGCTCCGGCGTGAGCCAGGTAGCTGCCGGGTCGTTCCATACCTGCGCCCTGCTCGCTACCGGTGGAGCTAAGTGCTGGGGGTTCAATAGTGGTGGTCAGCTCGGTATCGGAACGACGGTGAACAGCAGCAGTCCACGCGACGTCGTGTCCGCTGCCGCCAAGCCGCCGTCGACGCCGACGCCATGTCCCGCAGGCGGGTGCCCGACAGCAACCCCAGCGCCGAGCGGCCCGCCCTTGACCGGCGTCGACTGGTCGATCGCGGTCGACGTTGACAGTGATGGTTCCAACGATTGCACCACCGCCGATACAGACTTCGACACCTGCAGCGTCGCCGCTGGGAGCGCGTTCACGCTCAAGATCGCTCTCGATGCGCTTTCACAGGAGCTCCCTGCGTATGTCGGGTTCGACATCTACATGGAGTACGCCAACGTGGTTGCACAGGGCAACTCGTTCATATCGTGGCCCGACTGCGATGATCCCGCGACCGCGTATGGTTCTGCCTGGCTGGCGGTAGGCTGCGGCATCTTCGCCGGTATCTACACAAGCACGTACACCGGCCA
>JBKKBW010000635.1:0-2609 GCA_046713635.1 Dehalococcoidia bacterium | reverse complement strand
CGATCAGCGCCCTTAAAGAATCTGGCGCGATCCCGTAGCTCTTTGGCACTCATAATCGATCTCGTGGCGCACATGGACGCCGGGGACCGCGACGCGTGGCCTGGCGACCAGGACGAACGTCCGCTGTCGGACCTCGGTCGAAGGCAAGCCGCCGCGCTGGCGGACGCGCTCGCGAAGGTGTCAATCGATGCGCTCTACGCGGGCTCCGCCTTGCGCTGCCGCCAGAGCCTGGGCGTTCTGGCCGAGCGGCACGGACTGACGGTAGAGATCATTCCGGAATTGGGAGAGAAGCAGGCCTGGCGCGCGCCGGACGGCTGGGAAGCAAGCTCGTCGCTCTGGCCAGGCGGGGCGCTCGCGCCCGCCAGTAGCGCAGCGTTTGCCGCGGGCTCGATCGCGCGGGCTGTAGAGGAGATGCGGGCCCGCCACCCGGACGGGCGAATCGTTGCATGTTCGCACGGACATACGATACCGGCGTTCGTTGCGTACCATGTTGGTTCGCAAGGAGTGTCCGACTTGCCGCCGTTAGAGTATCGAGGTCAATGGTACCGTTTGCACGATACCGATACGCTCACGATCGAACGCATCGAGATACCAGACTTCCCGCGCTAACAGGCTTTGTACTAACGAACAAATCGCACCTGCGCGGAGCAGCTGCCCGCCCGCTATGCTGAAACCAAAACATGCACGTCTCGCTAATCAAGGAGGTCTCTGTGCCGCTACAAGAACGCAACGCCAAAATCATCTGGGAGGGAAGCCTGCGCGATGGCTCCGGGATGCTATCGGTCGGAAGCAGGGCTGTCTCCGAACAGCGCGTCACCTTTAGCGCGCGGACGGAACAGCCTGAGGGAATGACGAGCCCGGAGGAGCTGCTCGCGGGCGCGCACGCCATCTGCTACGCGATGGTGCTGAGCAACATGCTCTCGCAGGACGGCAAGGTACCAAAGCGGCTCGAGGTCTCCGCCGTGTGCACATTGGACCGCATCGATGGCGCGCTGAAGATCACGCACATGGCGCTCAACGTTACCGGCGACGTGCCGGGCATCGACGAGGCCGCGTTCAAGGCGGTGGCGCAAGAGGGCGAGAAGAAGTGCCCCGTGTCGAACGCTATCCGCGGCAACGTCGGGGTGACTGTGGACGCTCGGCTGGCTTAGGCGTTCGCCTCGACTTCGGCGCCACCATACACCGGCGATGACGCCTTCATGAAGCGCAGCATCATCCGCAGTTCGACAATGCGCTTGCCGCTCGACGGGTCGTCCGCCCACGTATCGAACCAGGCATACTCTGTCTTCGGCGTCTCTCCCACGTGGAGCAGCGTTCCGCCTGAGCGATACGTCGTGCCTACAAGCATCGGGCCGTTGACGTTGCGCAGCTCGATGGCGCCGTACAGACCGATCGCAGGCGCTTGCTTGTCGCGCAGATAAGCGTACGCTGTCTCCATGAGCGCGTTCACCTGATTCACCGTCGTTGGCACTCTGCCGCCCCAGTGCGACGCATCTGTGTACCACGACATCGGCTCGGTGATCGCATCGAGGCGCTTGTCGAGCGTTTCGTCGTCGATGCATGTATCCACTACAGGAAACTCGTCGCCATCGCACGCGTGCGCCAAGATGCGCAATTGGCCACCTGAGTGTTTGTCTAGCGTTCGAGCGTGGAGCGCCGATGGCTCGTTTGGTGTTCCGATGGCCGCGCTGCCTTCGAATATACGTGTGCCGTCTCGCTTCTCCATCCACAACTCGACCTGCGCGTCAGTCGCGCCGTGCGGTGGCATACCGATGGTCGCGCGCACTTCTTCACCATCGAGCGTAGGCGTCAGAAAGTACAACGAGACCGAGCCGCGGTCCAGCCATTGTTCGCCGAACGCGCGCACCAGCACCGGCGCGAGCTGCTCCATATGGATCGAGCCCGCAACCAGGCCGCCGCGAAAGCCGAGTCGTTGCGCGTCCTCGTCGGCGTGAATGTTGCCGGTCGTGGCGCGCCCTTCGTTCTGCGGCGCGCGCCACGGCCCGATGTAGCAGCCGTCCTTCATAGCTAGGAAAGGACCTTGAAGAGGCGAGCGTCTGGAGGGCCCTGCGAATTGCCCGCCAGGTGTTCGTCGAGCTTTGGGCGGACTACTTGTGCTGCCGCGTTGGCTTCGTCTTCTGAGCCCCAGAGCACGAACAGCCCGTATTCGCCGTCCGCCTCGTCGCCGAACACTGTCACGCCTCCGCATCCTGGCTGTGCGGCGATAAGGGGCGCCACGGTATGGGCGATCGCCTGCGCCGCAGCGTGCTTTCCAGGGCCGAAAGAGAATCGGACGAGTCTCGCGTACAAGGTAGTCCTCCTTCGTGCAGCAGCGTTAGTTTCCTGCGAACTTCGGCTCCCGCTTCTCCACGAACGCCTTGACCGCCTCGCGATGGTCGTTCGTTAAGCTCGTCAGGCGCTGGTAAAACGCTTCCTGGTCCATCAGCGTTCGCAAGTCGCTGTACTCACCCAGGTTGAGGTTCTCCTTCGTGCGCGCCATCGTTGCAGTTGGGCCAGACGCCATCTTTGCCGCCCACGTCATCGTCTCGTTCATCAGCTCGTCGTGTGGCACAACGCGCGTCACCATGCCGATCCGCAGCGCCTCGTCG
>JBKKBW010000634.1:0-2698 GCA_046713635.1 Dehalococcoidia bacterium | reverse complement strand
GTCAGGTGCAGGTCTTCCTTGGCCCTCACGATCTCCTTGAGCGTCTCGTCGATGTCCCAGAAAGGGAGGAACGCTTGCGGGAAGAGTCTACCGCCGGAGTCGGCCTGCCACTCAGCGACGGCGTCGTTGTAAATCTTCAGGCAGGTAATCTGGAGATCCTTGTCATCGATGCTGAGGAACTTCGTAGCGCCGAAGCCGCCCGCGTTCGGGTAGACGATCTGCGCAAAAACACCAACGCGGTCCATCACTTCGAGCCGCGGCTTCACCTTGTACGATGCCTCGTCCATCTCCTCGAACGAGGCGATGGAGAGCTTGCCGCGCTGCTTGTTGCCGCCGCTGTCGATGACGGTCGTGCCAACCATGCCGAACGGCTTCGTGCCTTCGATAAACCAGAGGCTCTGGCCGTTTACGGTCTTCATGTACGGCATCTTGTCCTTCATCGAGGCCGGCGAGCGTGATGTCCAGAGGTCTGGCGGTTCCGTGTAGTGCGTGTCGCAGTCGATTACTTTGGCATTGCCGACAACGTCCTTGAGGGTGAGCCGAGTATCGGTGGCAACCATGAGTGTTCGTCTCCTCGTTCCAGGTTTGTAAGGCGCCTTGTAAAGCGTTAGAAGCATACGGCTGCCCTCTGGAGGGTGTCAACGGCGATTCGGGGGGAGTTTGAGCTAGCCGCCGTTGACGCGTTTCGAAGGGCGGTGCTACGCTGGCGTCGCGATGGAACCACTGCTCGAAGGCATCAAGGTCGTGGAGGTGGCCGAGTGGGGGTTCGTGCCGTCGGCCGCGGCGGTTCTGGCCGACTGGGGCGCGGAGGTGATCAAGATCGAGCACCCCGAGCGCGGCGACCCGATGCGAGGGTTGGTATCAGGCGGACTGATCGCACCCGTTCCCCGCTACAACTACATGGTTGAGCAGTTCAATCGGGGCAAGCGCGACCTGGGCCTCGATCTGAACAAGCCGGCTGGCCGTGAGATTTTCCTTGAGCTGATCGATCGCGCCGACGTGTTTGTTACCAGCTTCTTGGAGCCGGCGCGGAAGCGGATGCAGATTTCGTACGAGGACCTGCAGCCGCTCAACCCGCGTCTGATCTACGCGCGCGGCCACGGGCAGGGCCAGCGCGGGCCCGACGCCGACAAAGCAGGGTTCGATGTCGTGTCGTACTGGTCGCGCAGCGGCGTCGCGCACATGCTGACGCCGCTCGATGGCCAGTTCGTCATGCAACGCGCCGCGTTTGGCGACGTGATGACCGGCGTAACGCTGGCAGGCGGGGTGGCTGCCGCGCTCTTCCGGCGCAGCGTAACAGGCAAAGGCGGCCTGATCGATGTCTCGTTGTTCGGAACCGCGCTCTGGAACATCGCGCCGGACATCATAGCCAGCCATATGCTTGGCAAGGACCCGCGCGAGGTCGTCGGGGGCCCCGGAGCGAAGATCACTCCGAACCCGCTGGTCGGCATCTATCGCAGTGCCGACAGGCGCATGATCATGCTGAACATGCTGCAGTCGGACCGCTACTGGCCCAACCTTTGCCGCGTGATCGAACGCGACGACTTGATCGATGATCCTCGTTTCGCGACGTTCGAGTCGCGAGGCGAACATCGAAGCGAGCTGGCGGCGATTGTCAAGGATTCGTTCGCTGCGCGGCCAGCCGCCGAGTTGCTACAGCGCCTCGCTGACAACGAATGCGTCTTCTCGAGCGCGCAGACGCCGATGGAGGCGGCAGTGGACGTGCAGACGGAGGCGAACGGCTATCTTGTTGCCAACCCCGATCACCCGGACGGGAAGCTTGTTGCGAGCCCCGTGCAGTACAACAACGGCACGTTCGAGCCGATCAGCGGCGCGCCGGAGATGGGCCAGCACACCGAGGAGATTCTACAGGAGCTCGGCCACGACTGGGATAAGATTGCGCAACTGAAGGAGCAGGGCGTCGTAAACTGAAGCACTGACATGGTGGAGCCCAAGCCCGAGCCGCGAAAGCTGAAGTATCGAGAGCTACTCGAAGGTCTCGGCGCGGCGATCTTCGCGCTCGATCTTGAAGGTAGGTTCATCTTCGTCATCCCGGAAGCGCTTGGCCTCTTCGGTTACGGAGAGGGTGACTCCGGTGAGTTCGTCGGCCAGCACTTCACCAAGCTTCTCGACCCTGACCAGGCCAAGGTTGCGCTCGATCTGTTTCTGTGCGGAGACGAGATGCGCCCGTTTGTCTTGCAGGCGCTGCGCAAGGATGGGCGCGTCGTCACGGTAGAGGTGAGCGGCGCCTGGGTGAAACGGCGTGGGGAGCGCGTGGGCGCGCTGGCGATGGCATGGGAGCTGGTGCCCGCGACGGTGCCTGGGCCTCCCGCCGGAAAGGGTCGCTCCCTAACAGATCTCGACATGACGATCCTGCAGCTACTCGCTGACGGGCTGTCAAACCGCGAGATTGCGGAACGTGTCTACCTAAGCTCGCACACGATCAAAGACCGCATCGAAAAGATCATGCGTTACTTTGGCGTCAGCCGGAGGGCTGAGCTGGCGGCGAAGGCAGCCCGCCAGGGCCTGGTCTAGCGCTCATTCCCTCGCGTCTCGGGACGAACCCCCCAGATCGGGGTAGCCACTGCATCGTATTCGGCGTTATACCTGCACCAGGCATGACTACCCCAACGGTTCGCACCGAAGACACGTACGATCCATTTGGCGCGTTCGACGACTTCGTGGGCGTGGGTACGGT
>JBKKBW010000633.1:0-2277 GCA_046713635.1 Dehalococcoidia bacterium | reverse complement strand
GGTTTGACCTATACTAGCGCCGTCCATCGCATTTGAGTGAAGGAGCCATCTTCATGACATCCAAGCTGGCCGAGCACATCACAGAACTGCCGTCCCGGCGCGACCCGCCCTACAACCCCGCACTGCTCCTCGACGATGAGGGGAAGGCCAAGCTGGCTGAGAAGATCGGCGACGCGGACAACTACGACCTCGTGCAGTTGCGCGAGATGGTCCAGACCGACCCCGAGAACATCGAGTTCAAGAAGGCGCTGATCAGCGGCATCGCGAGCGCGGAGTACGCGGGCGTCGACGCGTTCAGCCGGAAGGTCTGCCAGTGGCAGGACTGGGATGTGCCATGGAGCTTGATCATGGCGATCGCGCGGCAGACGTGGGACGAGGTGCGACACGCGCAGCTCGCGACCGGCGTGCTGGAGTCGTATGGCGGCTACATCGGCGAGTACCCGGACACGCTCGCGGGCGGCGCGCCACCGCCAGCCGTTACCGGCGGCGCTGGCGTCGGCGTTCCTGAAGGCATCATGAACGACCCTGTCATCACACTCTCGGCGGTCAACGTCTCGCTGGAGGGCGGCGCGCTCCGTCTGTTCGAAGAGACGAGCAAGCTGGGCGGCCGTATCGGCGACGAGTTGCTGGAGGAGTGCTACGACTACAACTGGGCCGACGAGGTGACGCACGCGATGATCGGCGACTACTTCGTCAAGGCGCTCTGCGAGGACAACCCCGACAACGAACGCAAGGCCCTGCGCGCGCATGGGATGTTCGAGTTCGCGCGCCAGCGGCTCGGCGAGGAACAGACGCAAGAGCTAAAGGACTTCTTCGCCGAAGAGATGGGCCGAGCCACCACCGCGCTCGGCGGCCAGACCTCGAACGGCTCGTACCACTAGCGTGCAGCCCACCGTCGTCAAGATTGACCTGCAGCGCTGCATCAACTGTAGTCTCTGCCGTCGCGCGTGCCCGACCGAGGCGATCAACTACTTCTCGACGGGCCATCGCACGCACGTTGTTGAGCCGAAGGACTGCATCGGATGCGACCTGTGCGTGCAGGTCTGCCCGGTCGATTGCATCCACGAAGACCCCGAGTACGTCATCGACGCGGCGGATCTCGCGATCGCGAGAGACAAGGCGCGCGCGTGGGCGAGGCGACAACACTGGATAAAGCTGCAACGTCAACAGCGCGCGGCGGCGGCGATTGGTGCTGTCGGCGGCAACCGCAACGGCCACCATGCCTGAACTGGCGATCGACCCGCGGAAGGTCGGCGGGGCGTTTTCGGTCGACGAGAACGCGCGACGGCTGATCCACTATCGATTCGCCGAGAACGTGTGCATGACGAGCGCGGCGGCGTGGGCTTCGTCCTGCCCGACGATCAAGGTGAAGTTCGCGCTGGGCGAGCACTGCTACCAGTGTTCGATCCACTCGTTCTGGCTGGGGCAGCGGCTGCCGGAGCTGCGTGTGATGGACGGCGCCGACATGGAGCAGCCCCCTACCCTGCGTTCGTCGACGAAGGCGGAGCCGCCCAACGAGGCGTTCGCCACATTCTGCGAGGCGATGCAGCTTCAGGACGATGAGCTGCTGCGGCTTGTCGGGTTGTACCGCGTGCTGAAGACGCACCTGTGCGTGTACTACCGGCACCACATGACGTTCACGGACCAGGTCTCCGACGCGCCGACGGTGCGCATCCTGCGGCACATCTTGCTGGAGGAGGAAGACCACGTGAAGTGGGGCCAGGCGATCTACGAGGAGCTGGCGGACACTCCGGAGAAGCGCAAGACGGCGATGGAGTGGCAGAGCCACCTGGAGCAGCTGCTGGCGGCGTCGGGCGGGGTAACGGGCGGCCGCTAACGCGATCGCTCGGGCGGGCGCTGACGGGCCGTCGCAAGCGACGGCTTGGCAGAACCCCCGGTTCTGCACGGGGCCACCCCAACCGCCCCAGCCAGGTTCAAAACAAATCAATGTTGTGTTGACTTTTTCTTCAGAAGAATTCACTTCTGTTTCCGTTCGAATTTGGCGTCGCTTTAGCTTCAATATGCCGGATTTTGGCGTCATTTCATCGCGTCCTTTGCGATGGCGACGAGGATGCGCTGGGCGATGCGTTCGACGAAGCGCTCCGGCTGATACGGGGCGAGTATTTGCCGGGCGCGCTCTCGGGCGGCTCTCTGCGCAGCCATGTCGGCGCGAACGATTTCAGGAAGGAGCCGCCGCATCAGGTCGACCACGCCTGCTTCCTTCGGGTACTCCGGGTGGCCCTGAATGAAGGCAGCAATTGCCAAGAACTGCTTGGA
>JBKKBW010000632.1:0-1118 GCA_046713635.1 Dehalococcoidia bacterium | reverse complement strand
GCCTGCCACACGGGCAGGTCCATGCGACAGCCTCACCACGAAGCCCAGGCGACGAGCAGCACCTTCTGCCCGCGTAGCGAGCTCAGGCGAAACGTCTCGCCGCGCCAGTCAGGTAACTCCAGCTCCGGTGCCACAGCGCTCGTCAGCGCCTTGCCGCCACCTTCGGGCCCGAGACACCATAGGCCCACGGCCTCGTCGTGCACCAGCGGCATGTTGAGACGCTCCGCCATGACCCGTAGGTCGACCACACCGAGCGCACCTTCGGGCAACGGCACGCAGCGGCCATCGCGGCACGCGCCTTCGGGTCTGATCTCCCAGCCCGTCTGCCCCTGAAATTCGCTTGTTGGTACTTTGACTGTTGCCGATATCATGAGGCCGGTTCTCTCGTCGTGCCCGGCGTGCGGGCGCGCATAGTCTAGCAATGAATGCCTAGCAGGTCTATACGCTCCTAGCTCCGGCGTCGACCGGCAATATTCGGCGCCCTGCGCGAGCTGCCCCTCCCAGCATGGACCTTCGCCTAAGGTCCTGCGCCACTCCCTAACCTTACGGACTGTTCGCCCCCTTGCGTTCCGACAAGTCAGCCAGAGCGTAGCCACGCCTTAGGACAGTGCGGATGGCCCATGGTTCGCTGCCTGTTAGCTTCTTTCTTAGGCGGGACATTTGCACGCGCAGCCGGCCACGCTTATCCGGAGTTGCGTCGCCCCAGACTGCTTCCACCAGCTCCTCCTGCAGCACGACACGCCCAGGACGGGTGATCAGCTTGTCGAGCAACGCAAACTCCGTAAACGTCAGGTCAACGCGCCGCCCGTCGATCCGAAGCTCGTAACGCGCTCGATCGAGCTCCAGATTGCCCAGCGAATCCGTCTCCATGGCGCTCACTCTACGCCGCAGATGTTGCGTCGAGGTTGCTTCGACGTTTCAGCGAGATGAACACCGCGTTTCGGGGCGCTCGGGAAACGTCCGGTCTCAACTGCTACAATGAAGCACTTGGGGACGACAGGCTTCGACAGGGAAGCGTGGACCCGAGGTGCAGGCCGAGGTGCCGTTGCCCTCGTTAAACTGGCGGCAAAAGCTTAACAGGCGAACGTGAATTCGCTCTCGCTGCCTAACATATAGGT
>JBKKBW010000631.1:0-1612 GCA_046713635.1 Dehalococcoidia bacterium | reverse complement strand
GGCGGGGGCGAGCAGACACCAGAACTTCCTGCGTCGAAGATTCCCTGTATCTCGGATGACAGCAGGGCCCTGTCGTAGACCTGAACTTCGTCGATAGCCCCTTTGAAGAATCGCGGCAGGGAGGAGTCTTCCTTCCCGATCAAAACGCTTAGGTTGGATCCGTTTATTCCTCCCGGTCTGTACTGCTGCGCAACTTGTACCCCGTTGACATATATTGATTTCAAGTTCGTCGTCGCGTCGTATGTAACTGCGGCGAGAGACCACTGATCCGGAGGAACTTGTCCTCCGCTCACGCCATCCTTGTTTGACGTGCTATAGCCTATTCCTCCCAACAATCTGGCCTGACCGTCCGGATTGTGTAGCCACAGACCATAGGAGTCTGTGGGAACCGCCTGCCCCCATTTCGTCAAGATCGACATGGCGCCAGTCAGGCTGCCATCATTCGGAACTGGTACTTGGGCGGGATTGACCCACGCGGCTATCGTGAGGGCAGTGGATAGTTGAAGACTCGGAGCGTTACCTATCTGAATGAAGTCATTGGTCCCGTCGAGGCTAAAGGCCTGTCCGACTTTTCCTGCTCCATATGATGCCCCACCTTGGAGGGAGCCATTGTTGCTTCCGACACTGTCATTGGCATCGCCGTCTCCCTTCCACCAACTGACGATTCCTGAGGGATCGGGTGTACAGCCAGAACCTGCCACCGCTGGAAGGGCCGGCGGTGAGTTCCCGTGGGTGACTGCGGCGAGCGTGCCGAGAATCCCT
The DNA here is from genome assembly GCA_046713635.1 of Dehalococcoidia bacterium. GTDB lineage: Bacteria > Chloroflexota > Dehalococcoidia > DSTF01 > RBG-16-68-14 > JBBDXS01. The sequence continues at coordinate 850 of JBKKBW010000631.1, read as the reverse complement.
AACGCAACAATAGCCGCCGTCAGCTGCCTTAACCGTCCGACCAACAAACGCGCCTCCGCCTTCACGCACCAGGTACGACGCGCCCAGCATACCAGCCGCACGCGGCGTGTCAAGCCCTTGTGCCATCAAACGCTTGGAGCTATTTCGCTTCCGCCGTAACCTCGCTGCATGGTCAGCCACACACCGCTTGCTAGCCACAGCCGCTTGGCGCATCGCGAGGGCCTGCCCTTCCTTGCTCGGCGGCCTGAAACGATCAAGGCGCCAGATTCAGGCTCGTTACGAAAACAGATTCGAAAAAAAGAAAAACGCGATATCAATCAAACGCTAAAGAGGCGGCAGCTACACCTCGACGGCAACGGGCAGCACCATCGGACGCCGGTGCGTCTCCTTGTACAGGAACTGCGCGATCGCGTCCTTCACCTTCGTGTTCACCACCGCCCACTCCGCGATGTGGTCGGCGCCCTCTAGCGACGCGACGACCTGCTTCTTCGTACGCTCCAGCAGGTCCTCCGATTCGTCCAGGTCGACGAACCCGCGTGACACGACCTCCGGCTCGCCCACCAGACGTCCCGTCGCCTTCTCGATCGCGAGGATGACGACGACCATGCCGTCGGTGGCCAGATGGTGCCGGTCGCGCAGCACCACGTGGTCGATGTCGCCGACGCCCAGGCCGTCGACGTACACGTACTCCGCCGACACGCTGCCAGCGCGGCGCGCACCCTGGTTGTCGATCTCCAGTACGTCGCCGTCGACCATGACGAAGATGTTCTCGTTCGGCACCCCGACGGAGCTTGCGATGTCGGCGTGCAGCCACAGGTGACGGTACTCGCCGTGGATCGGGATGAAGTAC
>JBKKBW010000630.1:0-9105 GCA_046713635.1 Dehalococcoidia bacterium | reverse complement strand
GTGCAATCGCACGGCCTACAGCCCCGGCGGCGCCAATGACCAGCGCCCGTTTGCCGATCAGGTCGTACGCATCGAGTGAGCGTTTAGCGTTGGGCCAGTCGAGGGTAGCCATCAGCAGTCAGCCATCAGCTTTCAGCATTTCTTGCCCCAGACTGGCGATTCCTTCTACGAAATCAGTCATTTCCTTCCGTTTCGCGCGCGCGGAGAAAGGGTGGCTGGGCCAAAAGTGATGCCGTTCTCCAGTCTTTGTTACTATCGCGATCGCTGGATTCCACAACGAACCAAGTACAAGCCGATTGTGATATGCCTCTATCGCGCAATTCGCGATTTCGCTGTACGCGATGGCAATAGGCTTCGCTGGAATTAGAGATACCCGCCAAGGTGTATAAAGAAGTCTTCGTTCAGTCTGATAGAGCCAGCCCGACTCCCAGTACCAGCGGCCGCGAGCGTGGATGCAACCCATCGCGGAAAGGACACGCTCATCTTGCTCGAGGGGAGCGCGTGTTATGAGGCCACCGCCAACGTAACGCGTTCCATTCTTCGCCGTCAAGACCGGTACTGGCACTATTCGACATCCGGGGCGAAGCCGACCGGGGCGACGCCACCAGCGAGGCCACCGCCATCGATGATAAACCCCTGCCCTGTGACGTAACTGGAGGCGTCAGAGGCGAGGTAGAGGGCGAGCGGGCCGAGCTCCCACGCTTCGCCGAGGCGCTGCACTGGATAATAGCGCGCCTGCTTCTGCATCATCGCCTCGATCTCCGGCTTGGCCGCCGGTCGCTGAGCGACGAAACCCGGGATGATGCAGTTCACGCGGATGTTGTACCGCTGGAGCATGACGGCCAGCGACTTCGTGAGCGCGATGACTCCGGCCTTCGCTGCGCCGTAGCCGAAGTTCTGCGTGTACGCCCGCAGCGCGGTGCCAGAAGCAACGTTGATAATGACGCCCTGTGACTTGTTGAGATCGATCATCTTCTTCGAAGCAGCCCGGGCGCAGTAGAACGCGCTCGATAGGTTGACATCGAGCGTATCGCGCCAGTCGTCATCGTTGACGTCCCAGAGCTCGGTGGCGTGACCGCGCGCGTCGCCTATGCCCGCGTTTGAGAGCATGATGTCGAGCGTGCCGAACTCTTCGACCGTGGCATCGATGAGCGCATTGCACTGCTCGGAGTAGCGGACGTCCGTTTGCACAGCAAGCGCGCGCCTGCCTGTGGCGCGAACCGCTTCGGCCGTGGCCTCGATCTGCTCCTTCGTGCGTGACGCGCAGACGACATCAGCGCCCGCCTCCGCCAGCGCGAGCGCCATCTGCTGACCGAGGCCGCGGCCAGCACCAGTTACGACGGCGACCTTCCCGTCTAGGCGTAGACGATCGAGGACCATGCTGGCTCCTTTGTGTCGATCCAAGACGAAGCGGGGGTAGTGTAGCGAAGCGGTGCCGCAGGCTGCTAGCCACTATGGGCGGAGGCGATAGAAGCGGAAGAAGAGATGCTCGATAGGGAGCACTTCGACGTGCGGCAGACCTGCATCCGAGGCGTAGGCGCGCAGCGTGGACGCGCGCATGACGGTACCGGTCGCGGCGGACGGCTCGTCTGCCATGCCGTTGGTGAGACAGAGCAAGATGCTCCAGCCGTACATGATGCGCTCGACTTCGTCGCCAGGCGCCGTGAACGTTTCCTGAACGCGCTCGTCACAGACCAGCACGCTTCCGCCGTCCGCGAGCATTGCACGCGCGGCACTCAGAGCATCGACGGGCTGTGACATGTCGTGGACGGACTCGAAGATTGTGACGAGGTCGTACTTCCTCTGTAGCTGCGGGTCGGCGGCGTTGCGCACCTCGAAGGTGACACGATCAGCGACGTTTGCTTCCCGGGCGTTCTGCTTCGCGATCTCGATTCCGATGTCATCGAGGTCGAAGCCGTCGACGCGGATCTTCGGATATCCGGACGCCATCCCGATGCTGGACCAGCCCACACCGCACGCGATATCAGCGACCCGCGCCGGCGGATCGGCCCGCAGCCGAGCGTGGAGATCGGGGATGGCGGGCAGCCACTCGTTCGGCAGGAGGTGGAGGAAGGCGGGACGGTTCATCTCGCCCTGGCCCTCACGCACATCCTCGCCGTAGTCATTCCATGACACGCCCCGACCCGAGCGATACGCTTCGAGTAGCGCAGGAAGTGCCTTCGCGCAACCGGCGAGCATCTGCGCCAGTGGCGCGAGGTAGTTCAGGCCGTCGCGGTTGAGCAACACATCGGCGTGGCCAGGCGGCAGGAAGTACGTCCGGTTGGCGCCCTCCCCTGCCGATTCAAGGATACCCGTGACGGCCTGCTGCTCGAGCCATTCGCGGGCGTAGCGCTCGTGCGTTCCCGTGCGCACGGCGAGCTCAGCTGATGTAGCGCCCGCTTCAGCTAACGCGCGGTAGAGTCCCAGGCGATCGCCTATGTAGACCGAGAGCGTATCGACCATGCCGAGGCCTGCGCTGAACAAACGCTCGGCGAAGGCATCGCTTTGTTTGGCGTCGTTTGCGGACAGCGTCATGAGGGATCTCCAGGCGAAAGATGATGACGAAGTTAGTGTAGCGAAGCGACTCGAGGGCGGCTACGTCTACACAAGATCCGTGTCGTTGGCCATGATATGAACTGCGGCCTTGGGGCCGGTGAGGAACTCGAGCTGGTCGGCGGGCGCGCGAAGGTATCGATAGCTGAGCGGAATTACCCGCTTCTTATGCGTAAAGCCGTTGCGCACCAGTACGGGCCGATAGATGTGCTGGGTGGGCATCCAGCAGTCGGTGCTGGCCATTCCGCGTTCCGCGAAATGAGCAATAGCGTGCTGGATAAGGCTGTCGACAACGTCGAGGCGTTCCGGAAGGGCGAGCACGTCTGCGACGATACCGGTGCCTTCTACAGCGGATAGGACAATGTAACCTAGCAGCGTTCCGTCAGCTTCAGCCTGCATGATGACAAAGTTACCCGCGCGGAGATCAGCGTGACGCCAGTTCAGGAACGCTGTTGTACGCTCTCTGATGAAGTCGAACTGGCGTGACGCTTCCTCGAACAGCCCGTCCGCCCGCCTATCAAACGACGAGACTACTCGTACGTCGAAGTCATGGTTTGATGTCTGAGGCAACGGCGCAGCGAGAGCATAGACAAGGACCTGCACCTTGTTCTCGATGTTGATATTGCCCTGTGCGACACGCATGTGGAGCGTCGCGGGATGCGCGCCGACGCCGAAGTTGAAGTCGTTCTCGGTATCGAAGTGCTGGCGGGCAAACGCCCACATGTTGTTCAGGATGCCCTGGCCTTGATAATCCGGATGGACAGCGAGATCGAAGCCCTGCCTGCAGCACAACCTCTGCCCCTGAATGCGAAACCAGTTGAAGAAGAACAGACGGCAGCCAACGATCTTGGCGCCAGCCGCCGCGACGACCTGGAAGCGATGCGATTCAGGGTCGCTGGAGAGTTTCCAGAGCAGGTGATCGCGCGGCGAAGCGGAGGTTTCGACTTTGGGCCAGGCATCGAACGACGCTTGTAGCAACTCGGCGAGGCCCTCTTCGTCGCCCGGCTGGTAGAGCCGGACGACAACGTCACTGCCTCTCGCTGCGGACATGGCGGAAGTGTAGCAGCGGACGCCGCGATGCGTTAGCGATTCGCGTCCGCGTCGATGAGGTCGAGACATGTCTGCGGTCGCGAGTGATCGCCCGCCGTGTGCCAGACGCCCCTAATCGTCCGCACGTCCTGCAGCTTCGCGATAGCGATGCAGCGCCAGTTGTCTTCCGAACCAATCGGGCCGAGCCGGCCGGAGCTCGTTGTGCCACCGTACTGATAGCAGATGGCTTGGCGACGTCCGCGCTTCATGCCGATGGCGTGCGGCGACATTTCGCGATGGTGGCCATCGTAGGTGGCGGAGCTGGAGTCGCGGTTCTCGATTGCTTCGCGGACGATCGCGTAGGCGTTCACGTCACGTTCGTACGCGGGTGGAGCGGCGCTCGGCCTCTATACGAGAGATTCCGTCCAACGCGCGTTCGACCGACTTGCGCTTGGCAGCTTCCGTGACGTGCGTGTATATCTGCGTGGTGTTGACGTTCGAGTGACCGAGTAGTGTCTGGAGGACGCGGAGTTCTGCGCCGCCTTCGAGCATGTGCGTCGCGAAGGTATGGCGGAGTAGGTGCGGGTGGACGGACCGATCGAGGCCGCAGCCGATCGCATACTTGCGCACCATGGTTTGCACCGCGCGCTGCGAAAGGCGGCCGGCGTCTCGATTAAGGAAGAGCGCCGGCTCGGCGCCTTGGGCAAGTTGTGCACGGCCCTCCCGGATGTAACGCAAGATGGCGCGGACAGCGGGCTCACCCATCATCACCATGCGTTCTTTGGAGCCCTTGCCGAGCACGCGTACGGTACGCTCGTCGAGGTCGACACTGCGCACATCGATGCCGACGACTTCGCTAACACGCAGGCCAGCAGCATAGAGCAGCTCAAGGACGGCGCGGTCACGAAGCTGGTTGGGCTTCTCACCGTTCGCTGCGCCGATGAGCATATCGATCTGACGCTGAGTGAGAAAGCGCGGCAGCCTGCGCTCTCGCCGCGGGCCACGCACGCCAAGCATAGGCTGAACATCGAGGATGCCTTCGTCGCGCAGGTAGCGGTAGAACGAGCGAATAGTGCTGACTTTGCGCTGGATGCTGGGCGGCGCGTAGCCATCGGTAAGTAGGCCGGAGAGATATTCCCGAACGAGGAGCTTATCGACAGAAGAAATATCCGTTTCGCGCTCATCGAGAAAGCCGAGGAAGGCGCGCAGATCGTTCGCGTAGTTGCGGAGCGTGTAAGGCGAGAGGTTCTTTCGCGCCGCGATGGCGGCGAGATACGTATCAACTAGCTGGTCGGTCTGAGCGCTCATGCGCGGACTCATTGTACGACGGGCGGCACCGCTCCGCGTTAGGGAAGACCCTTAGGCCCTCGGCCCGTGTGGAGGGTTAGTTCTTCGCGTCGCTTGGAACCGGTCGAACGGACAGACGTTACGCGGTGGCTTCCACGAGTTCGGGCTCGGGCTCCGGTTCGGTCTCGCCGACCGTACCCTTCCAGTCGCAGGCAATGCACTTCGCGGCGCCTGGGTTGCGAACGCCCCCGGCGTTGACGATCAAGCCACCGCACTGCGGACACGGCTGCTCTAGAGGCCGGGCCCAACTCGTGAAGTCGCACTCCGGGTACTTGGCGCAGCCAAAGAACATGCGTCCCTTGCGCGTTCGACGCTCTACGATTTCGCCGCCGCACTTCGGGCAATCCACGCCGACCTTTGTCAGAATTGCTTTGGTGCCTTTGCAGTCCGGGTAGCGCGAGCAGGCCAGAAAGCGACCGAAGCGGCCCGTCTTGGCAACCATTGGCGAGCTGCATTCACCGCACGTTTCGTCAGTGACTTCTTCCTGCTCGTCTTCATTGAGTGGCTTGGTGCTCTTACACTCAGGAAAGCCAGAACATGCCAGGAACTGGCCGAAACGACCCCAACGTTTGATCATCGGCTTTCCGCACTTCTCGCACATGACATCCGTGACTTCTTCGACGCGCGGCGCATCAGCGGCAGTCGCGAGCTTGGCCTGTAACGGATCGTAGAACTGGCGCACGACGGGCTCCCACGCCGCCTCGCCACGTGCGACTTCATCCAGCTCTTCCTCCATGGTCGCGGTGAAGGCGGGATCGAAGACATCGGCGAAGTGTTCGATGAGCATGTCATTGACGACGAAGCCGAGTTCTTGCGGAAGCAGCGCTCGCCCATCGCGGGTGACGTAGCCGCGGTCCTGGATTGTCGAGAGGATTGGGGCATACGTACTCGGACGGCCGATGCCATTCTCCTCAAGGGCCTTCACGAGCGAGGCCTCGGTGTAGCGTGGTGGTGGCTCTGTAAAGTGCTGCGCCGGACGAACATCAACAGCACGGAGCTCATCGCCGTTTTCGATCGGCGGGAGTTTCTTTACCGGAGCTTCCTCCTCCGCATCATCATCCGTCATCTCGCGGTAGATTTGTTGATAGCCCGGGAAGCGTAAGACGGTTTCCGTTGCGCGGAGAAGGTACTTGTCCTCACCCTGCGACTGAGACTCGACTTCGATGGTTGTCTGATCAAAGATGGCATCGGCCATCTGGCTTGCAAGGAATCGCTGCCAGACCAGCGTGTAGAGGCGCAATTGATCGCGGTTGAGAGCGTTGCTCATGATCGATGGTTCGCGCATCGCTGACGTAGGCCGGATGGCTTCGTGTGCCTCTTGCGCTAGCTTGCCCTTCTTGTAGGTCCGCGGCGTAGCGGGGATGAAATCTCCCCCGAAGCGAGTCGTGATATAGTTGCGCGCTTCATCCTTCGCCGACTCCGCGATGTTCGTTGAGTCGGTACGCATATAGGTGATAAGACCGACCTGTCCTTCTCCTGGCATCTTGATCCCTTCGTACAGTTGCTGCGCAAGCGCCATCGTCCGCTTCGCGGTGAAACTTAGGCGGCGCGACGCGTCCTGCTGGAGCGTGCTCGTCGTGAAGGGGGGCGCGGGCCGGCGCACCTGCGGACGCTTCTTGACGTCCTGCACGGTGTGCGCCGCTTCGCGGAGGGCGCTGGTGACTCGATCGGCAGTAGCCTGATCGTTTATCTCGATCTTCTTCTTCGGAGTCATTCCTGCCAAACGCGCAGTGAAGGCATCGGCCTCCGTGGCGGGCTTGCTCAGGTCGACATCAATCGTCCAGTACTCCTGCGGCACGAACGCCTGTATCTCGCGCTCGCGCTCGACAACCATACGCAGGGCGACGGACTGCACCCGGCCGGCAGAGAGACCTCGCCTGATCTTCTTCCAGAGGAACGGGCTGACCTGGTACCCGACGAGCCGGTCCAAGACGCGGCGCGCCTGCTGCGCATCGACCAGGTGTAGGTCGATCGGACGCGGGTGTAGGAACGCCTCCTTGACCGCCTCCGGCGTGATTTCGTGAAAGACGACGCGCTGGTGCGTCTGCCCCTGCAACTCGGCCGCCTCTACGAGGTGCCAGGAGATAGCCTCGCCTTCGCGATCAGGGTCTGTGGCGAGGAAGATCTGATCTGCCGCCGCGGCAGCCTTCTTGATCTCGTCGACAACAGCCTTCTTTTCCTTCGGCACGATGTAGCGCGGGGCGAACCCGGCATCGACGTCTACCCCAAGACGACTCTTCGGTAGGTCACGGACGTGCCCGACAGACGAGCGGACATCATACTCGGAACCGAGGATGCCCGAGAGCGTACGGGCCTTGGCCGGCGATTCAACGATCACCAGGCTCTTCCCTTTGGTCTTTTTCGCTTTCTTTGCTGCCACTAGTTTCCTTTTCCCCTTATCTACCGGGCCCTGACATAATTCATGTTACCAACCTGCCGAGCCATCCCCTTGAGCTCCAGCATAGCGAGCGCGCTGCTGACGATTGATATTTCCAGGCCGCTACTACGAAGTACCTCGTCGATGTGTATCGGCTCCTGGGAGAGCATTCGCAATACGGATGCTTCCGTATCATCCGCCGGGAGCACCTCCTTGGCCTCCATCTGATGGCTAGCCATTGTCAGATTCAACTCCTCAAGCACGTCCTCGATTCTGGTCACAAGCTTCGCCTGGCCAGCCTGGAGGAGCCAGTTCGTCCCCCGGCAGGCCGGCGAGTAGATGCTGCCCGGTACGGCGAAAACCTCTCGATTCTCATCCAGAGCCTGTCGGGCGGTAATGAGGGCGCCGCTCTTTATATCGGCCTCTACCACAAGCACACCAAGGCTCAGGCCAACCTGATCCGGTTCCGGCGGGGGAAGAACTCGCTCCGAGGCTGGGTCCCCACGGGGTAGTCGCTGACCAGAGCACCGGATTCCATAATTTCCTGCGCGAGACGCGAGTTTTCGGGAGGGTACACCAGATCCAGGCCGCACGCCAGCGCCGCGATCGTCCGGCCACCCGACTTGAGCGCCGCCTTATGAGCAGTCGAGTCGATGCCGCGGGCCAAACCGCTCACCACCGTAATCTTATTACGAGCCAAGGCCTCGGATAGTTCCTCCGCGGCCTGTCGCCCGTAGACTGTAGCTCTGCGGGTGCCAACGACCGCAACAGACCAGGCATCGACCGCGGTGAGGTTCCCCCGAACGTAGAGCACAGGCGGCCGGTCAAAAATCTCCTTCAGCCCCGCCGGATAGGCGTCGTCATGCCAGGTAAGCGCCTGAACGCCGAGACTCTCCATCCTCTCAAGCTCGGCCTCCGGCTTGACTTGATCTCGCGCCGAGAGCAGCGCGGAAAGCGCTGAACCGCTAATTCCGGCCGCTTGCAGGTCGGCGGCGCCTGCCCTCCAAGCATCTTCGAGCTTGCCAAAATGTCCCTCTAGCAGCGCTATACGAGCACGGCCGAACTGGGAAACACGTCCGAAGGCGACCCAGAACTGAAGTTCCTGCCTATCCATCGAGGGGCAATTGTAGCACAGGGTTTCCTAGGCGCCAGGTCAAACGCGAAGCTACGTAAGCGCTATCACGAAGCCTGTGTTTCGGCTTCCTGGTTCGCAACTTTCGTAGCGCGCACCTTCTTGATACGACGGCCGGCGACCGTAAGCACCCGCAGATGGATGCTCTCCCCGTGGACTTCGTCGCCTGGCGCGGGCATCCGGCCAAGCTGGTGGTAGATGAAGCCGCCGAGCGTGTCAGAGTCGGTGGTGGGTAGGTTGACACCAAGAAGCTGATTCAAGTCATCCAGATCGATCCGGGCGTCAACAATTGCCTCGTCCTCGTTAACCCGGTGGACGGCGTCTTCTTCGCGATCGTATTCGTCCTGGATCTCGCCAACAATCTCTTCGATGACGTCTTCGATCGTGACAAGACCAGCTGTGCCACCATACTCGTCGACGACAATGGCCATATGCACCTTGTTCTCGCGAAGTTCCGTCAGCAGCTCATCGATGTGTTTGCCATCGGGAACAACGTGTGGCGGTCGAGCGAGCTCGCGGAGAGAAAGCTCCTTCTTGCCGTTGGCCATGTGGCTGAGGATGTCCTTGGCATGGACAACGCCGACGACGTTGTCGATGTTCTCTTCGTAAAGTGGGATCCGGCTTAGGCCGCGATCGACCACGACGCGGAGGAGATCCTCTATCGACG
>JBKKBW010000629.1:0-1866 GCA_046713635.1 Dehalococcoidia bacterium | reverse complement strand
CCTCACCGCGATCCCAGTCAGGCAGATAGCGCGCTGTCCGCGCGATTTCGGCCAGCTCCGGCACACGCATGTAGGCGCGGCCAAGCAGCGCGATGTCGTGGGCTGTCGTATGAAGGCCTGCTTCGTCGAGACCGTCCGGGTTCGAGAAGCGCGTGTCGTACATACCCAAGCGTTGGGCTTCGATGTTCATCATGTCGATGAACGCGCCTTCGGTCCCTCCAACGCTAATCGCGATCTGGACAGCCGCGTCGTTGCCTGAGGGCAGCATCATGCCGTACATCAAATCGCGCAGGGACAGGCGCATGCCGGGCTCCAGTCCCATGATGCTCGCGCCCGTCGACGCGACCATTAGCGCACCGTTCACCTGCACATCGACAACGTCGTCGAAGTTGGCGCGCTGGGCGGCGATCAGCGCCGTCATCATCTTCGTCAGGCTGGCAGGCGGTAGCTGCGCGTCCGCGTTCTTCGTGTAGACGGGCGCACCGCACGACGCCTCGATGACGGTAGCCGCGAGGCCGCGCACCGAGGGCGGCGGCGCATCGCTGCCGTATCCGGCCGCCGCTGGCGTCGGTGTGCAAATGACTTCCACCGAGCAGACAGATACCGCGACGCTCGCGTCAGTACCGGCCCCACCGCCACCAGAGCGGCACCAGACGGTGACAAACCCCACGGCGAGCAGCGCCAAGGCGATCAGCGCGATCAGTGGCCAGGGTTGACGTTGGGGCCGGCGGCGCAGGTGCCAGTGTTCCGGCGGGCGCATCGACGCCATCGTACCAGCGAGGCGGAGTTTGGGCTAGGCTAACCCATCCCCCGGCCCCTTCCCGATACGGGAAGGGGAGCGCCAAGTGTTGCAACGATTAACTCAAGTACCGCGTCCATGTCAGTGCGAACCTGGTCATTGGAAACGCGCAGCACTGTCAAGCCGCGACTTCGAAGCACTTCGTCTCTGTATGCGTCCTCTTCGCGCTGCGTCTCATGGACGGACCCGTCGACTTCGACAATAAGGCGGCCCGCGTGACAGTAGAAGTCCGCGATGTATCCGTGGATTACCTGCTGGCGGCGGAAATGCAAGCCATGCAATCGATTGCCCTTCAATCGTCGCCACAGCAAGGTCTCTTCCCGCGTCGGCGCATTCCGGAGGTCTCTGGCCTGCTGCGCCTTGTCGGGCTTCGTTGGCTGGCCGATGACAATGTAAGCGACTCGTGCCCTCGTTTGCCTCCCTACGAGATGCCCCTTCCCGTCTCGGGAAGGGGTTAGGGGATGGGACAGTCACCGCCAGGGGCTCCACGCGCCGCCAATCGATGCAAAGTGGCGGAGCATGCCGCGCCGGTCGATCGGCTGGCGGTTCGTCCAGTGTGGCAGCGCATCGCTGCCGCTCATGTTACGGAGCTGATCGCGCATCCGATCGACATCGTCCTGGCGGATCGCGCAGCGCTGCGCTTCGGCGTCGATTCCGTAGAGCTTGGCTGAGTTCAATCCGAAGATTTTCGCTTTGACGTCAGCCGTTAGTTCCGGGTAGTCGTGCTCCTGCGCGAGCTCCGGATCGATTTGAAACGCGCGGAACGCGACGATCTGTGGCTGCGGCGCGCCGTACCAGATGCAGTCGGTGCCCCAGCAGACATTGTCCTCGCCGACATACTTGAGCACCTTGCCGATCACGTGCGCAGCCTGCGTCGGGTCGCTCATCACTCCCCGCCAGGTCGAACCCAGTTCCGCGTAGACATTGCTGTTCGGCTCGATACCGTTGTCGAGCAAGCTCTTCACCAGCGCGTTGACACCGCTCTCCGCGTTCGCGGGATCGTACGGCCCTTCGGGGCCAGCGCCGTTGGGATCGTACCCGGAGTGATAGACGACAAACTTCATGTC
>JBKKBW010000628.1:0-2431 GCA_046713635.1 Dehalococcoidia bacterium | reverse complement strand
CCAGTAGTCAGGGTTCGTGAAGCGACCGCTGCCGCCGCCAAACATCGCGCCGCCCGTCCCGCGGCGGTTTAGCTCCGCGGGCAGCTTATCCTTGATGAAGGCGCGGACTTCGTCCCGAAAGGCGGCTTCTTCTGCGCTGTCACCGAAATCCATTTCGCTCCTCTAAACCTCCAGTGGCACGGGGGTCAACTCGGACACTGCGCGAACGCCGGGCCCAACGCGACTACGTGTACGCGGCGAACCTACCATCTGCTGGTACAACAACCCCCACTGCTCAGCCTTGCTGCGATCAACAACGGAGCTGAAGCCGAGGAAGCTCACCAAGTCGAGGGTGAAACCGATACCCAGGAACTGCCAGGCAAGCAACTCGGAATCGACGTCATGTCGAACAATGCCTCGCCGCTTCCCATCGTCCAGGGTCTCTACGACGAAACGGACGAATGCGGCGAAGTTCTCCCGTAGCGCCTCGCGAATTTCCGGGTCGTCCGCTTCCGATACGGCCTGGAACTGGATCTTCATGTTGCCCGAGTGACTCTGGAGGTGATCGTAGTAGTGGACGCCGATTGCCCAGAGGGTCTCCAATGGGTCTTCGACGTCAGAGGCAATGTCCTGCCAGATCTCAAGCAACTTCGGTCCCGTGGACCGCAGGGTCGCTATGAAAAGCTCTTTCTTGCCGGAGAAGTAGCGATAGAGGGCCGGTTCGGAGAGGCCAGCCGCCTTAGCTAGATCGGCGGTGCCTACCTTGGCGTAGCTTTGCTCCGCGAAAACATCGCGCGCAGATTCAATAATCTGTCTTTTGCGATCTTCTGCCGGGAGCTTTCTGGCCCTAGGCATGGATAGTTAGTGATGACTCACTATGTTTCACGGCGGCACTACAGTAGCACCAGCTTAGACAGTTGTCAAGAGTTCGAAGCATTTCAGCCGAGCCAGCTGCCAGCCAGGCGGCCTCCCCCTCGCGACGCCCCGAGAGAGCGCACGATCTAGATGTTCGTCTAGAGCTCCCTCAGCAGGCGCTTTGGGGCGGTCATCCTATAGCTTTCCTCCACCAAACCGGCGAGCTGCTCCCAATCGACCGGCCTATCGAGCCGCACGCCAATCCAGCCCTTCGGACCGACGTACGGGGGCTTGAAGAAGCGCTCCGGGTCAGAGCCGACGATGACTTCCTGAGCGCCCGGCGGCGCTTTGCACCAGGCGGCAACTTTGCCGTCCCCATGATGGTCGTTCTGGTACATCGCGAAGATTTTGTTTCGCACTCGGAACGTCGGTGAGTTCTCATGGCCGCCGAAGTTCACCTCGGTGGCTTCCGGTAGCGCCAGACAGATCGCCTGCAGGTTGGCGAACGGGGTGCTCTTGACTTTCGTGGTTACCTTTTTGCCCGTCATGGTCCGCGCGTTGCGTAAAGGGCTTTAGTCTAAGGTTGGTGCAGCGCGAGTGCAGCGCGCACGGCGGCGAGCGCGACTTCCATCTGTTCGTGGTCCGGATCTCGGGTGGTAAGTGCCTGCAACTGCATGTTTGGACGGAAGATGAGCCGGGATATCTTATTGTCCTTCACGCTCGCCAGCCGGATCGCCTCATAACTCAGGCCGGCGACGATTGGCATCAGCGCGAGCCGGGTCAACAGGCGAGCTCGGAACGTCTGCGGCCCGAGCGCACCGAAGACGAGCGACGAGAGCACCGTTGACGTAAGCAAGAAGCTTGTGCCGCAACGCACGTGCGCGTTGGGGAAGTGTTCCAACGATTGCACCTCCAGGGGCTCGCCTGCCTCGTATGCCTGGATCGCCCGGTGTTCCGCGCCGTGGTACGCGAAGAGGCGCTGCGCCTGGGGCATCCTGCCAATCGCGCGCAGATAGCCGACGAGCATGCCCACGCGAGCGAAGCCTTCGAACGCGCCGTTCAGACGCTTCGGCACGCGCAGGCGCTTCGCCATGCCGGTCGACTGGCGGTCGACGGCGGGCGCAAGCACAAAGAACATCGACATCGCCGCTAGCGATGTCATCGTGCTCATACGCACCTGGCCTTCGCTCGGCTCCTCGGGCTCCCGCCCAGCGGCAATCTGGGCCGACCAGATCAGGCCGCGCATGCCTTGCGTCATCGTATCAGCGAGAGCCGTGATGCCGCGCAGGACCGGCATACCGCGCACGGAGGCGCCATCGCCCGCACGCTCGGTCCGGCAGACGATCTCTCCTTCCGGATTGCGCACGCAGACAGCGGCGCCCTTAGGCCCCCGGATCATCACACCTTCGATCACGGCCTGCCCACCGAGCGACGGTGGCCCCGAGCGTACTTCTGATTCAGTAGTCATCACGGCCTAACATAGCACATCGATGGACGCTAGCTCCGCCCCGCAATCGCTACCGCAAACGCATCCAGCTGGCGAAGCATCCTCGCCTCCGTGAGGCCAGGCGGCGCCAGCGCGGGCGCGGTCATACGC
>JBKKBW010000627.1:0-4541 GCA_046713635.1 Dehalococcoidia bacterium | reverse complement strand
AGCGCGGCCACCCCTGGCGCGGCACGCCGCTTACGCGCTCGACTTGGATGGAGCAGATGGAGTTCGAGATCCCGCGCTTCGATGGCAAGCAGGAGTATCTCTTCTGGGTCGGCTGTACCGGCGCGCTCGTTGAACGAAACGTCAAAGTTACGCAGGCGCTCGCGCGTCTGCTGAAGAAAGCCGGTGTGACCTTCGGCTGCCTCGGCGAAGAAGAGACCTGCTCCGGCGATCCGGCGCGCCGCCTCGGCAACGAGTACCTCTATCAAATGCAAGCGACGCAGAACATCGAGACCTTCAAGAAAAAGCGGGCACAGAAGGTCATCACCACCTGCCCCCACTGCTTCAATACGATGAAGAACGAGTACCCGCAGTTCGACGGCATGTTCGAGGTTGTTCACCACACCGAAGTCCTCGCCGATCTCGTCTCCAGCGGCAAGCTCGTCGTCGAGCAGGAGATCGCGGAGAAGATCACGTACCACGATTCGTGCTTCCTCGGGCGCCACAACGACATCTACGAACCGCCGCGCGACATCATTCGCGCGATCCCCGGTGCCCAGCTCGAGGAAATCTCCGACCAGCAAGGCAACCCGGCCTGCCGCGAGCGCGGCTTCTGCTGCGGCGCGGGCGGCGGCCACATGTGGGTGGAGGAGACAAAAGGCGAGCACATCAACAACGCGCGCTGTGGTCAGGCGCAGGCGTGCGCATCGAAAACAGGTTCCAAGATCGTCGCGATGAACTGCCCATTCTGCATCCAGATGTTCGAGGACGGCATCCCCTCCGTCGAAAAAGACGAAGATCAGCGTATGAAGAGCATGGACATCGCCGAACTGCTAGAGCAGGCTGTCTTCGGAAGCAAGAGCGGCGCTGCGCCGGTGCCCGTCGAAGCCGCGGCCGAGGCCGCTAAAGTCGAATAATGGCCGGCGAACCAGCCCAGCCGTCGACGCCGCCACGCGAAGTCCTCTACGCGTTCTACGCGCTCCTCGTCATCGTGTTCATCGCGACCCTCGTACTCATCGGCGTCTTCATCTAGAGCGCATCGACGAACCGCCCTTGTCATCCTAAGCCTTCAGCGCTCGAGCGAAGCGAAGGGGAAACGAAGGATATTTCTTGGCTACGTCGTCGGCCTTCCGAGTCAAGCTCAGCCCTCCGGTTGCACGGACAGGGCCCGGGGATAGGGAAGCTAAGCACGACGTGCGGTCTGGCACTACCCGCAACGCTCCCAGCACACTACCCTGCAAGCAGGAGGGTCCTGCCATGCCTCGATCACTTCGTTCGATTGCCCTTGTCTGTCTCCTATCCTCTTCGCTCGCAGTCTTCGCCGCGTGTGGCGACGACGACGACAGCACTTCGCCCACAAGCACCGCTCCGGCCTCCACAGCGACGACATCAAGCTCGACCACGCCAACTGCGACAACGTCCGGGACTCCCGAGACGCCCGCAGCCACCAACGAGCCGTTTGCCGGCGCGCGCGATCCCGTCGAAGAACAGGCGCAGGGCTCGGGCATCCCGTTCCCGGTCCTCACCGATGTCCGGGCCGGAGCGCACGCGGACTACGATCGCATTACATTCGAGTTCGAAGGCACGGAACGCCCGCACTACCGTGTCGAGTACATAACCGCTCCTGCAACCGGTTGCGCTTCCGGCGAGCCCGCGCAGATTGGCGGCACCGCGCTGCTCCAGGTGCGCTTCACGCCCGCCAACGCACATAACGAAACGGGCGCGTCAACGGTCGATTCGAACGAGCTGATAACGGCGTTGACAACGCTGCTGGAAGCCGAATCCACCTGCGACTTCGAGGCCGATGTCATTTGGGTACTAGGTCTCGCATCGGAGGTCGACTTCCGCGTCTTGGAGCTGGACAGTCCGCCTCGCATCGCGGTAGACGTCGCGCATCCGTGACGCGCGACGCGCATAACAATCGCGTTGCAACTTGCGACGTAGGCAGCCTTACCGATTGACAGCCTCCCGCTCCCCCTTTACCATCGAAAAGAACAGCAGAACCGCCTGCCGAATCCCGCAGCGGCGGGAACGGGGGAACCACAATTGGGGTGAAATCCTTCCACGGAAGGATGGGCCAGTCCTTCAGGCCGAAC
This sequence comes from Dehalococcoidia bacterium, assembly GCA_046713635.1. Taxonomy (GTDB): domain Bacteria; phylum Chloroflexota; class Dehalococcoidia; order DSTF01; family RBG-16-68-14; genus JBBDXS01. The sequence continues at coordinate 2,448 of JBKKBW010000627.1, read as the reverse complement.
CCGTCAGCTAACCCCGTAGGCATCTGAAGGAACTCGCACGGTCGCGCTCCGGGGGAGCGGCGTGGCTGCCATTCGACAGGCGTCCGACAAGCTAGCCATAGCAGGGAGGTATCTCCGTGGCCCTTGGATCGACCGCCATCCAGCTACCGTCCGTCATGCAGCCGCCGCCGCCAATCAGAGACATCCCTCCACTTCGCGGCCTTCTAGTCACAGGCGACACCGCGCTGGCGCGCGCCTTTCAGCGCGAGCTGAAACGCAGCGGGTGCAGCGTCTCACTCGATGTCTACGGCTCGCTGGAAGAAGCCACGTCGCGAGCCAATCCGCACTACGGATGGATCACCATCGATCTCGACGGTGCGCTAGCCCCGTTAGACGCCGTTCGTTCCGCGCGATGCTCGTGGCCCGGAGCACTGGTCGCCATAGTGAGTTACTGGTGGAGCGAAGATGAGCGCGTGGCACACGCTGAAGCCGATTACGTGGTCCACAAGCCCGTCCGCGCCACAGAACTCGAGGCGCTCTTCGCCGCCTGTCGCGCGCCGAACGGCGCCGGCACGGCCTCCGGACTACTGAACGGCTTGCGGCCCGTCAGCTAGCCTCGGCTACGCCATTGGCGCCGAGTGGCTCGCTGGCAGAAGCTCCGGCCACCCTTCGTCCGCCGCTATCAGCGGCACGAATCGGCACTCGCCCAGCCGCTCGACAGTCACCCCGTAGTCCTGCTTCGTCACGCGAACGAGCTGCTGCATCCGGCGACTCCCCGCCGGGACGACGAGCCGGCCGTGCTTCGCGAGCTGATCGACCAGCGACGGTGGCGGCTCGGGCGCGCCCGCCGCGACAACGATTACGTCGTACGGCGCTTCGTCTGGCCAGCCCAGCGCCTGGCCACTCACGGCCACTCGCACGTTAGCGTAGCCAAGCACAGATAGCCGGTTCGCAGCGCCCGCAGCCAGTTCCGGTATCCGCTCGACCGTAGTCACCTCGCGCGCCAGCAACGACAGCAGCGCGGCCTGATACCCGGACCCCGTCCCAACCTCCAGCGCCTTCTCGTCGCCCTTCAGCGACAACGCCTCGAGCATCGTCGCCACCATCAGCGGCTGCGAGATCGTCTGCCCGCCGCCAATCGGCAGCGCCCGGTCGTCGTAGGCTTCGCGCTGCAGCTCCGGCGCCACGAAGCGCTCGCGCGCCACCTGCCCGAACGCCGAAAGCACTCGCTCGTCACTCACATGCCGCCGCAGCTGCGCCATCATTCGCGCGCGGTTCTGCTCAAAATCGATACGCGGCGCTTCCATCACTACCAGTGTAGCCCAGACTCAATCGCAGCTAGCCCCTCGCGTACTGCCAGAACATCTTCCGCAGGCGCTCGCTAGGCGGAAAGCGCGCGCGCTATAGGCCCGGTTCAGGTCGTTACCGGCTTGCTTGCGCAGAAAATGTTGGCAGCGCAGGGTCGGCATCGCCCGGCCGCGCCGGATCGGTGGAGCTCACGGCTTCGCTGCGAAGACCTCGTGCGCGATCCACGCATCTTCCACGTGCGCTTCCTCGTCAAGCAGCAGCAACAGCTCCGACCGCTGGGCCAGCACGTGGTCGGTTTGCGCGGCTTGGTCAGCGTCCTGCGTCGAAGCCCACAACGTCAGCCGCCCGCCGCGACCCTCGGAGTCCCCACCTAGGATCCGGTAGCCACGGACGTAGCCCGGCTGCTGCGCGAAGAACGACATCAGGTGATCTTCGATCTTCGCGGCCTCCACCTCGCTACCCGGCTTAGCCCTGGAAAGCGAAAGCCTCACATACAATCGATCGTCAGCGGCGCTTACCATCCTGGCACCTCCATCGCGCACATCCTATCACCAACGTACCTCGATGATGTAGGGGCGCACGGCGTGCGCCCCGTCTGCAACGCTATCTCGCCGGCACAATCTCTGCGTCCGCCGCCAAGGCCCTCCACGCAGCAAACCCCAACTCCCCCAGGATCACGTTGCCTTCGGAGCTGCGGCCGGTCCCCGGGCCAGTCCCGCCCTCACAGAATGCCGACATCGCAAAGTGCCCGCGCGCTCCGTGAAAGATCGCGCCCGAACAGCGTGCCGTCAAGAACGAACCGCCCTTCTCCGCCACCCAGTTCGTTTTCGGGTCCGGCAGGGTGTTCATCTCACTCCACGGCAATAGCCGCGTCAGCTCGCCGCGGCCGTCCAGCCTGCGCATGTTGCGCAACATATCCTCCGACGCGTCTTCGGACACCGCCTCGTGCCGCGCGATCAGCTCCAGCAGCCGCGTCATCTCGCCCGCCGTGCTCACGTTGTGGTTGCGGCCGTCGCTCCAGTCCGTGCGAGGCTCGCCCCAGCGACAGAACAACGTCGTCTGCTCCAGCCCCAAGCGCCTCATCTGCGCGTTGATCGCATCGATGCCAACGAGGTCGACGCACATGTTCGTCGCCACGTTGTCGGAGATGATGATCATCAG
>JBKKBW010000626.1:0-7299 GCA_046713635.1 Dehalococcoidia bacterium | reverse complement strand
GTACGTGATGCCACCGATAAGCGCGACTTCCTTCAGGACGGCGAGCGTCATGTTGACCTGCGGCTGGTTCGAGAAGATGCCGACGACCGAGACGCGGCCGCCCGACTGGGCGAGCGCGATCGCTTCGTTGACTGTGTTCGCGACGCCGCCGACGGTCTCGACGACCACCTCCGGCCCGCGGCCGCCGAGCGCACCCATCAGCTCGCCGACAGCGTTGTCACCCGCCTGTGCGACGAACGTCGCGCCGAGCGCGCGCGCCATGTCGGCCTGATGTGGGTAGCGCGCCGTCGCAAGCACTTCTTTCGCGCCAAGCGCGCGCGCCGCGACCATCGCCATTAGACCGATCGTGCCGGAGCCGAGGACAACGACGCGCTCGCCAAACTCCAGGGCGACCTGTCGCAGGCCATGCGTTGTAACAGCGAGCGGCTCGACCAGCGAACCCGCCTCGAAGTCGACGCCGTCGGGCAGCGGATGGACAATATACGACGGCGCCAGGATGTAATCGGCGAACGCGCCGGGCAGCATCGTGCCGAGGAACTTGCGTTCGGGGCAGAGCTGCTCGCGGCCCGTGTAGCAGTAGACGCACGTCCGGCAGACCTCGACCGGCTCGATCGCGACTGGCTGCCCGGCCGAGACGTGCGTGACGCCCTCCCCTACCATCGCGACTTCGCCCGAGATCTCATGGCCCATACGCAGGTCGGGCGGCGACGGAAACTCGCCTCGATAGAAGTGCAGGTCGCTGCCGCAGATGCCGCAGTTGCGCACACGGACGAGAACCCGGCCGGGCGCAACGCTTGGGACGTCCTCTTCACGGAGTTCGAAGCGCTTCTCCGTGAAGACGGCGGTACGCATGGTGGACATGTGGATCCTCCTATCGAACAGCGGTACATCGTAGCGTGGCCGCGGCCGTTCGGCCACGCTCAGGGCAGGCACCCCTAAAGGTCTGTCCCTGCGGGTGCCATGAAGGTAGCCCTGCTATCATCACCGTGCCTATGCGCGCCGTCAACCAACCGGAGAGCTGGTGGGGCTGGCACGGCTGGGACCAGCCCCAGCCCATGTCGATCGTTGAGATCATGCAGTCGGGGACACTAACGCCTCGACTCGCAGCAGCGTTTTGGCTCGGCCTGGAGCGCGGCGCATCGATCATTCTGGCCGCGGAGCCACCCGGCGCGGGCAAGACAACGATCATGACAGCGCTCCTGGCATTGGCTCCGCCCGAGATGGTCGCATACTTCACGCGCGGCTGGGGCGAGACGTTCGAGCTGCCACCGCCCAGCGATGCGCATCCGACCTACATCATGGTCAACGAAATGAGCGACCACCTGCCGGTCTACTCGTGGGGTCCGTACGTGGTGCGGACGTTCGAGCTGCTGAACGAAGGCTACTCGCTCTGCACAACTGTCCACGCTGAGACCGTCGAGGAAGTGCTGGAACAGCTCGAGGAGGACAACGGCGTGCTCCACGAGCACCTCGCCCTGCTGACGTTCGTCGTGCCACTCGTGATCGGGCAGCGCGAAGGCCACTCGATACGGCGGGTGCGGGATGTGGGTGTGATCGAGCCGGACGGCGTCGAACGGATCGCCACGTGGGACGAGAAGCGCGACGAGTTCGCGGTGCTCGAGTCAGCCGAGCAGCGCGCGCTGCTCGCGAAGCGCTTACGCATGGACGCGGCCTGGTTCGAGTCGGAACTGGGCGAACGAGACGCCTTCCTGCAGAAGCTGCTCTCGGACGGCGTGAGCGACATCGAGTCCGTCCAAGCCGCGGTCGAAGCGTTTCGGGAAGGAGTCCGATGACGAGATCTATGCTGATTGGTCCGCTCATTGTCGCGGGCGCCGTTGTGGCGCTCGCGGTCGTACCTCGCAGCTCGAGCGCCCAGACACCGGACATCACCGAGCTCGTCGCGACTATAGATGTGGAACAGCTACGCGCACACATCGACGCGATCGATGAGCCGCGCAACGCATTCGCTCAGCCGGAGCAGCTACAAACGACGGCTGATTACGTGCAATCACAGTTCGAGAGTTTCGGCTACGACGTCACTCTCAACGACGTGACGTTTGGTCCAGCTACCTTTCCGAACGTTTACGCGGAGCAGCCAGGAGCGGTGTGCGCCGATCGTACCTTCATCGTGGGCGCGCACTACGATTCCGTGGAGGCCTCGCCTGGAGCCGATGACAACGCGAGCGGCGTGGCAGGCATGCTGGAGATGGCGCGCGCGCTGGCAGACACGCCGCTCCCGGCTACGGTGCGCTTCGTTGCCTTTGCGATGGAGGAAGACGGCCTAATCGGCAGCCGCCGGATGGCGGCGGATCTTGCGGCGGAAGACGCGCAAATCATCGGCATGATGTCGTTCGATATGATCGGTTATGCAGCAGGTGATGCCGACTTTCTCGTCGCCCTTGGCAACACCGCTTCGGTGCGTCAGACAGACGCCGTGCACCGCGCAAGCGCAACCTACCTGCCGGACTTCACGGTCGTCGTGGTGAACGTCGCAGGTAACGGCGAGCAACAGCCGGACTCCCGTCGCAGCGACCATTCGCCGTTTTGGGACGCCGGCTACCAAGGCATGATCGTCACGGATACGGCGAACCTCCGAAACCCGAACTATCACCAGCCGAGCGACACGATCGATACGCTCGACTTCGAGTTCATGGCGAACAGCACGAAAGCCATGCTTGCGACGACGGTCGACTACCTGACGTATGACGGCGATGACAATGGCGAGGCCGACGTCTGTAGCGGCCCTCTTGCGGCTACACCAACGGCGCCAGGTATCGCGACGGAGCCGAGTCCGACCGCAGAGACAGTGCGTACGCCTACTCCAACGGCGCCACCTGTCCTGCCACGCACCGGCGACCAGTTGACGGCGGACAACGAATGGCCGCCGCACCTCATGTGGTGGCTAGCTCTCGGTGGTGCTGTTCCTATTGGCGCAGCCGGCGTCGCTTTGCGGCTGCGGCGCTAGGCGAGCAGTGCAGCAAGCACGGCGTCGGTGTCCGAGAGGTCTTCGAGCACGATGTCACCGCCGTCGGCGCGCAGCTCTTCGACGGAGCGCTGGCCGGTCGCAACGCCAAGCGCGAGCGCACCGTTCGCATGCGCAGCCTCGATATCGAGCGGCGTATCACCGATCACCCACACCCTAGCGGGCTTCGTTCCGTTCGACATACGCTTGATGGCGACGGCAACGAGATCGGAGCGCACCTCGGCGTCGTCGCCGAAGCCGCCTTCGCTGAGGTATCCGTCCAGCCCGAAGTAGTCGAGCTTCATGAACGCGGCTTTGCGGAAGTTGCCCGTTGCCAGGCCCTGCGGTACGTCGCGCTCGGCCAGAGCCGCGAGCAGCTCAGGGACGCCGGGCATGACGCGGCCCTGGATCTCGATCAGCGTCTTCGTCAGTAGCGAGTAGTACCGCTCCTTGAAGCGCGCCATTTCGCGCGCGAAGTCGTCGTCCAGCAGGCCGTGCTGCTCCATGGCAGTCTTCAGGATCGACCAATCGGTCCGGCCGGAGTACTCTACGCGCCGGAAGCCGTCCTCGACGCCGTAGAGCTGCTCGAACGCACGGCGCATCGCGAGGCCGCCTGCGCCGCCCGTGTAGAGCAGCGTCTGGTCAACGTCCCAGAGGATCAGTGGGGCCACGTTTGGATTGTACGGAATCGAGAACTGAGGCGGAACAGCGCTGCTCAGAGTGGCTTTCTCAGGAGGCGGGCGCCAGGGGATTTGTAGACGGCCTCGAATTCCGGATTCCGCCCCTCGGCGACCACGGCGAACCCGGCTTTCTCGTACGCTCGCTGCGCCGCGTCGTTACCTATGAAGACGGCGATCTCAGCAGTAGTCGCGCCACGCTTCCTCCCGCACCCGAGCATCTCTGCGAAGAGGCCGTCGATCAGCCCCTGCCGCCGGCACTCAGGACGCGTCGCCACGTTCTCGATGATCCACGAGCCGGGAGCGCCCTCAAGTGAGATGTAGCTGAACGAGTTCAGTTCGAGTAGTGCGCCGAGTGACGCGTCTCCGTTGTCGCCAGCGCTTCCAGGAAGCGTAGGCATTCATCGGCCGGCCCGCCCACGAAAAAGTCCCAGAGGCCCTTCTCCAGCTGCGAGCGGAACGCGGTCAGCGTCACCCAGGCGACGAACGGCACGTGGCCCGGGCGGGCGTCGACGATATCTGCGTTCACGATTGGAGCGCCCTATTTCTTGCGGCGGCGCTTCTTCTTCGGCGGAGGCTGGGTGAGCGTCAAGTCGCCCTCGGCGGCAGATGGCGGCGCGGCCGGCGCAGCAACCGGTTCGTCTAGGGGCGGGCCTTTCTTGGCCAGCGTCACGCGCGGGACTGCGCTGGTACCGTTCTCCGAGGGCGTTAGCGTGTTGACGATGCCGCCTTCGTAGTACAGGGGCACGAAGACAGCGCCGCGCGGCACGGCGTTTGTTAGGTTGACCTTCAGCGATAGCTCCGATGAACCGTAGCGTAAGACGACTTCGTCGCCATCCACCATCTGACGATCGAGCGCCTCGTACTGGTTGATGAACACGCCGTCCTCGCGATGTAGCTTATCGGCCTCGGGCGACTTGATCGCAGCACCCTCGAGGCTTGTGTAGAGCGTTCGACCTGTCAACAGTGCGACTTCACCGTTCGGAGCGATGTGCGGCGTCGCCGCGACCGACTGCAGCGCGATCTTCTCGGGCAGGACATCATCGACTGCGCGCGCGTGGCTCCAGTCGACGAGACCCGTCGCGCGGAAGCGAGCGTAACGCGGCACGTTCTGCGCGATCTCATCAGTAACGTCGTCAGCGACCGCGTAGTTGAACGACACATCAACGTTGAGCTTCGCGGCAACCAGCCGAGCGAGCGCCGTGAGCGTGCCCCAAGCAGGTTGCGCGTCGCCGGGAACGGACATAGCAGCTCGAACGCGCTGCACACGGCGGTCGGAGTTGGTGAACGTGCCGTCCTTCGCGTAGGTCGGCGCATCGGCGAGGACGACGTGCGCGCGCTGCGCTGTCTCCGTTAACAACTGATCGATCACGACGAGGCATTCGAGCTTGGCAAGCGCCTCTTCGACGCGCGCGCGACCCGGCGCGAGTAGCATCGGGTTGTCACCCGCAACCACGAGCGCCCGAATCGTGCCGTCGAGCGCGCCCTGGATGATGCTATTGAAATCGCCGCCGCCGTCCGCGGGCGAGACCCCCATATCGAACGCGCCGTTGACGTTCGCTTCGGTCGGCATGACGTAGATCGATCGCGCGGCGTCCTTGCCGCGCAGAAGCAGCGCCACATTCGCAGCCGCCTTGGCTGTCTCAGCGGCTAGCGCAACACCCAAAGGCTTCGGCGCGAAGAGCACCGCGATGGTTTGCTCGCGATCTGCTGCCGCCTCTCTGAGGATCTGCGCGGCGCGCTGGAGCGCTGCGTCGTCGAGGCCGGGTACGGCAACCGGCGCGCTCGCGACAAGCTTTGCGTCGAGGCCGGCGGCGGACGCAGATTGCGCTACGGACGCGTCGTCCGCAAGGACTTTCGCGAGCGCCGCGAGCGTTGCTGCTTCCTGGCCAGGAGCGGGCTGCAGCCAGACGCCGCTGAAAGGATCGGCGAAATCGCACAGCTCGCCGCCGCGAGAGCTGATTACGATCAACCGCGCCGGATCGCGCTTGGGAAGCTTGCGCGGATCGACGGCGTCCTTGATACGCAAGGCTGCGACGTTATGACTCTCCTCGAGGTCGTCCGCGATGACGAGGATCGTCCTCGCCTTCTTCGGTATGTCGACGAGGTCGGCGGGTAGCACGTCGCTGCCAAACGCGACTTCGACGGACCGCGCGACTGCGCGATTGACCGGGCCGGCAGCGAAATCGATGTGCGGTGTACCGATCACGTCACGCGCGAGGCGGCGCACCAGGTAGTTCTCTTCGTTCGTCGCCCACGGCGAGCCAAGGAACGCTATCGCGTTCGCGCCGTGCTCCTGCCGGATGGCCGCGAGCTGGTCGGTTGCGTGATCGAGCGCTTCCTGATACGTCACCGGCGCCAGCGTATCGCCACGACGGATGAGATGCTGCGACAGTCGCTCGTTGCCGCGGACGGCATCGTAATGGAAACGACCGCGTACGCAGATCTGGTCGTCGCTGAAGGGATTGACCAAGTCAGGCTTGACGATGACAGCCTTCCCGTTGCGATGGCCGATGCTGATCGTGCAACCCACGCTGCAGGAGTTACAGACGGTCGATACGTAGTCCTCCGTCCGCGCGAGCCACTTGTTCGGCTTCTCCATCAGCGTCGCCGTCGGACAGACGTCGACGCAGGCGCCACAGAAGTCGCAGTTCGATTCGTCGATGCGGCCACCGGCGCCGAACGCGATGCGAGTCGAGTAACCGCGCCCAGCCAGCGTGATCGCGCTCGTATGGCGCAGGTCGTCGCAGGCGCGCACGCAGCGCGTGCAGATGATGCACATCTGCGGATCGAACTCAAAGAACGGATTCGCGCGGTCCGGCTCTGGCTGCGGCGCTTCGTAGTACGAGCGATCTTCACCTTCCCAGGGCTCGATATTGTCCTCGCCCATATCGAGGATGCCGTTCGTCGTTTGCAGCTCGCAGCGATAGTTCTTCGAGCACGTGAGGCAGCGGTGCGTGACGACGTCGTCGCGCAGGCAAACGTCGCCCGGCATGCACTTGACGCGCCGGTGGCAGGTCAGGCAGCGGTCGGAGTGATTGGCGTTGATCAGCGAGAGGACGTACTGGCGCGCCTTCTTGATCTCGTCTGTGTTCGAGTTAACGACCATGTCATCTCGGACCGTAGTGGTGCAAGAGAGCTGTAGGCCGCGCCCACCTTCGACCTCGACGAGACAGGTGCGACAGCCCGCGTACGGAGGCAGGCCGTCGAGGTAGCAGAGGTTAGAGACGTAGAAGCCGTTCTGCTTCAGCACTTCGACGAGCGGCGCGCCATCCGGCGCTTCGATCGGCTGGCCGTCGATCGTGAGTTTCGCCACTGTAGTTTCCTGGCTAGCCTTCCTGAAGGATCTGCTGGACCGTCTCTTCGGGAGCGCGGATGCCGATCGGGTAGGTGAAGTCGTTCTCTTTGAGATGGTTGTGCGCGAACTTCGTCAAGGCGTGCTTATCGCGATACATCTCATCGAAGTTGTACGTGGCATCCTTCAACGAGCCGCCAGACTGAATCGCTTGGTATGGGCAGGCTTCCGTGCAGAGGCCGCAGTACATGCAAATCCGGAAGTCGATCTCGTAACGGTCGATGTTGAGCGCTCCGCCCTCTCCCGGAGAGGTCGCGACGAGGATACAGCCGTCGGGGCAGGCCTGAGCGCAGGTCGAACAGCCG
>JBKKBW010000625.1:0-3226 GCA_046713635.1 Dehalococcoidia bacterium | reverse complement strand
CGATCTGCTGCACGGTCTGCCGCTCGATCATCGTGCCGCAGTTCGGGCAGTGCGGCCGGCCCGCGCGCGCAAAGAGCAGCCGGAGGTAATCGTAGATCTCGGTCTGCGTTCCGACGGTCGAGCGCGGGTTGCGGTTCGCGCCCTTCTGGTCGATCGCGATCTCGGGCGAAAGGCCGTCGATGTGGTCGACGTCGGGTTTCTCCATCTGGCCGAGGAACTGCCGCGCATACGCCGAGAGCGACTCGACGTACCGGCGCTGCCCTTCCGCGTAGATCGTGTCGAACGCGAGCGAGCTCTTGCCTGAACCCGACAGCCCGGTGATCACGACGAGCTGGTCGCGCGGGATGGTGACGTCTACGTCCTTGAGGTTGTGCTCGCGCGCGCCCTTGACGACGATGGCGTTCTGCGGCAAGAGATGCCTCCTCGATTCAGTCCGCGGGGCAGGCTTCAGCCTGACCGTAGCATAGCCCAGGACTACTGACCTCGTCGTGTCAGTAGTAGATGTCCCGATATGCTTGTAGCGGCGACCTTCAGGTCGCCACGAAGCGACCATTCAGCAGAAGTGCAGTCTAGCAGAGAATCGACTTTAGAACAACGGTGCTAAGGGTTGCTGGTGGCTAGTCGCTCGTTGCTGGTACAGCTGGGCGCCAGGCGAAAACAAACCGCGTAAACGACCCTTCGGCGATTCCTAGCTTGTCCTCGATCTCGCGCGACCGAGTCCCCTCAACCGCGGATACCGTGAGGATGGTTTGCTCGTTTCCTTCCGCGTGCATCACCATGCGATCATAAGCGATCAGAGGCTCCCCATCGGAGAGTGCGAACTGCAAGAACTCGCCAGTGAGCGGCACCTTTGTCAGGTCCGAACCGTCAATTCTGGCACGATAGAGCGCGCCTCCATGCACCTCGTCAGACCAATAGATCGATCGGCTGTCGGGAGAGAAGACTATTCCCTCATCAGCAGTGGCTCGATCAGGCTCCCCGAACGACGAATTTGGCACTGTGACGACATCGCCGGTTCGCAGGTCGAGAACGGCAGCATAGACTTGGGCGCTAGACTGTTCGTCTGCGACGCCGAACGCAACGTGTGTCCGCTCCGGCGACATCCAGAATTGCTTTCCATTGTCTAGATCGGGGAGCCGGCGAGTGATGTCGCCTGTTTCGATGTCAGCAAGTACTGCATCGTAGATGGCACGCTCGAAGGCTGGCCGCCCATTCTCAGCAGCAATAAGTGCGCTATCACCCAAAGCCCATGCGAGTGGATATCGGTCACTGATTAGTAGAGCGGTACCATCGCGTACTGAGTATGCAGCGGCGTGCCCGCCTTCTACCGAAGCGTACACGAACGTCCGGCTGTCGGACGACCAGCCCGGGTATTGCCAGAGCGGGGGAATGGCCTCCAACTCGACAACGAGTTCACCCGCCCTGGAGGCCAGGGTGGCCGATGATCTCTCGACGAAGTACTGGCCGTCCGGCGACCAGTCGATGGCCGAGGCGAATCGGATCGGCACGAGGACTGGTTCGGAATCGCTTTCAAGATCTATGAGTATGATGCCCCCCAATCCCTGACTCCAACATGCGATAGTCGTGCCAACCGATGACCAACTGATGTGCTGAGGGTGCTCGCCGCACGTACCGGTATCGGCCAGCTTCCGCTTCTCACCGCTATCCGCGTCGTACAGCATCAACGCGCCGTCCGCGTCGATGTACGCCAGCTCGTGAGCGGCTGTAGGGGCATCGTTCGAGCCGCTGCACGCGACAAGGAACGCGAATAGCCCGAAGGCCCCGCCCGCCGCCACCAGTACCGCCACCGCTATCGCTTCGCCCGTCTTCCGCCAGACGAACGCCAACGGCGCCAGCGCGCCGAGCCACCACGAGCGCTGCTCGCCGCTCGACCACGCGGCTGCTTCATCGCGGCTCGAGACACCGAGCTTCGACAAGATCTCCGAGACGTGGTACTTCACGCCGTCGCGGCTGATGCCAAGCCGCTCTGCGATCTCCGGGTTGCTCAGCCCTGCTCGCAACAGGGCGAGTACTTCCCACTCACGAGGAGTCAGGATGTCGGGGTGGCGCGGGCGCCCTCGTTTCGCCATGGCTCTAGGATAGGGCGTGGTTAACCCGAATTACATCACCCAGGTAGACCACGTACAGCTGTACACGCAGGGCAAACTAGCGCGGCGCGGTTGCGAGCGTCAGCCCTTCGGCAACGGCGGACACTTCTTCACGCCTAAGACCTTCGGCACTGAGGAGATACTGAACATAATCCTGAGTCGGGCCCGGTACCACTCGTGTTGGCTCGCCCGGCGTTAGCTGCCTGAGAGGTTGATCGGCCATTTGCCATATGCCAGGCTCACTCCAAGCCAACCACATTTGGGCGGTCGGGCTCGCTGGGTCCGATGTTTGCCAGAAACAGCCCCAAGGCTTCTCTCCCGTGTTGCACGGAACATCGCGCAGACGAACCAATTCCTGATGGTCAGAGGTTCGAGGCGGAGACAGATTGTACTGGCTAGCTTCGACCACCAGCCGCAGTCCCGAGCCCGTGTACTCGACTCTGAAAATGTAGTTCGGTCCTGCGGGAGCAAGCAGGGTGACGGTGTCTATCCCGTCGGGAAGGTACGTCGGTCGAAGGATTGGCGAAACGTTTGCCGACGTGAGTTCAACGACCCTGTCCCATACGTCGCTGTCTTGATTCGCGGACCTCACCATCGGCCTTGGTGGCACCTGCGTCGCGAACGCCGCGTTCCTCGAGGTGTCCACCTCCGTTAGTCGTGGCTGAGCCACAGCAGCACACCCAGGCCCGCCAGCCCCGCCGCCGCTGCCACCAGCACCGCTACCGCTATCGCCCGAGCTGTCTTCTCCCACACGAAGCCTATTGGCGCGAGGGCGGCCATCCACCAGGGCCGCCGGACCTCCGCCACCGATAGCAGCCCAGCCTCCTGCCGGCTCGAGACACCGAGCTTCGACAAGATCTCCGAGACGTGGTACTTCACGCCGTCGCGGCTGATGCCGAGCCGCTCTGCGATCTCGGGATTGCTCAGCCCTGTCCGTAGGAGGTCGAGGACTTCCCACTCGCGCGGAGTGAGGACATCGGGATAGGGCGGCCGGCCGCGTTTGCTCATCTGCAGCCAGCTTAGGGTAGAGCAGCGGGAATTACACTACCCAGGCTGCCGGACGCCTACCCTGCACCAAACAAACGCCGGAGCCAGGGTGCGCCGGCTTTGCCCTGCCG
>JBKKBW010000624.1:0-2131 GCA_046713635.1 Dehalococcoidia bacterium | reverse complement strand
GAGGAGCACAGCGGTCCGCACATGCCCTGGTTCTGGAGCGGCGACCAGCAGGGTGGCGGTGTGTTGAACGACATGCTCTGCCACAGCTATGAGGCGGCGCGCCACTTGCTGACAGGCCCAGGCGAATCGCGCGATGCGTTGCGGGTCATGGACGTGAACGCGCAGATCGCGTCGTTGAAGTGGACCAGACCGGAGTACATCGAGATCCTGCGCGAGCAGTCGGGCGGCGCAGTGGACTACTCGAAAGCGCCTGCTGAAGACTTCGCACGCGCAACGGTGCGCTTACGCACGCCGGAGGGCCTAACGGCGCTCGTCGAGGCAACGACATCGTGGAGCTTCGTCGGACCGGGATTACGGCTACGGATGGAGCTACTTGGGCCGGAGTACTCGATGCAGGTCGACACGCTGGCGAGCGAACTATCGGTGTTCCTTAGCCGGCGCGTGAGCGGTAGCGAGGGCGAAGACCTGGTGGAGAAGCAGAACGCAGAGCAGGGGCTAATGCCTGTCGTTCCGGACGAGCCGGCGAGCTATGGGTACGTCGCCGAGAACCGGCATATGGTGCGCGCGTTCCTGGACGGGCGCGAGCCGGACGAAACGTGGGACGACGGGCTCGCTGTCACTGAAGTGCTGATGGCGTGCTACATGTCGGCGGAGCAGGGGCGGACGATCGCGTTCCCGGCGCCGGAGGTGGAGACGTTCGTGCCGGCGGTGGCGCAGGGGACGTGGCGGGCGTAGCTGCGACTTAGCGCCGTAGCTCTACCTCGCCAGCCGAAAGCATGAGCGACTGATCCCTGAGCCATACTAATGCCGCCACATAGTATCGCCCGTCGTCGAGCGAATCGCCTAGTATCTCTGCGACCGGGACAGTAACGGTGAATTGCTGAGACTCGCCCGGTGAGAAGCGCATAGCATCCATCTCTAGAACGCAGATGCCTTTCGGTCTCCAGTCGGGTTCTCCCGCCACGTACGCCGCATCGCGGCGCGCCTTGTCGTGGTACAGATGTATGTTCACCGGACAATCGCGCGCGATGAATATGTCGACGTCCTCATCACCGTTGTTGGTCACGGTAAGCGTTGCTTCGATACCGGCTTTTGTCGTAGTCGTCGGCGCGCCCATCCGGTAGTTCGGGCCTCCCGCGACCCGTTCGCTAGGCAACGGCGGCTCGTTCATCGTCAGCGTAGCCTGCCCCGCGGGGACATCGATGGTTTCCTTGTTGACCTCCATCTGCGCCAGCCAGTAGTAGAGGCCGTCGGGCAGGGAGCGTCCCAAGAGCGCGTGACCTACGATCTCGTAGGACGGGATCAGCACCAGCAATTCGTTCGGCGAGATGGTTTCGCCAGGAAGAACCTCCCGCTGATAGAGGATATCAGGGCAGGCGTACTGGGCTCCTGTCACCGGATCGCGCCGGTCAGCGGAATCCCACGCGGGCGCGCCGGATCGTGCGGCGCTGTCGAATGCCAGTAGACGCGGGCAGGCGCCGTACTCGGCGTGAATGGTCTCATCCGTCACGTTGGTCATCGTAATCGTGGCTTGAAGGCGGGTTGGCGCCTGGTCAACAAGCTTCACATCGGCCGTGTATCGGAGACCACCAGCTATGGGATGCGCGCTGGTGCTGGTGCCGGTCACGACTATGTCACCAGCCGGATCTGGCGTCTGCCCGCATGCGGTTGCGAATGCTCCAACGATCAAGAGGGAAGGGAGTACTGTGAGAGCGACTCGAGGAATTCGCATTTCGTGTCCACCAAACTAGCCGCTATTGCAAGTCTAGCACAGCCTTTGCACTTACTCGCCGAGCTTGAGACGTTCGTGCCCGGTGGCGCGCAGGACGTGGCGCGGCGGCCCTAGCGGCGCGGCTCCCACGAGAAGAAGCGGACGGCGACTAACAGGCCGGCGACACCCCACGCGGCCATGACGGCGAGCCGCCATAACTCGAAGCCAGATCCCGTCTCGTAAGGATTGAACACTGTCTGCAGCGCCTCCGAGAAGTGGCGGACGGGAAACAGGTCTCCGATTGCGAGCAGCCAGCCCGGCGCGTCGCTCAGGCGGATGAAGACATTCGAGATGAAGAAGAGCGGCAGGACTGATGCGTTGACGACTGCGGGAGCGGCGTCCGCGTTGGGAATGATGGCC
>JBKKBW010000623.1:0-2715 GCA_046713635.1 Dehalococcoidia bacterium | reverse complement strand
GCGCTGTACGCAGCGTTCGGAGACGCACCCATTCCCGAAGAGCCGGAGGCGCCGGCCAACGTAGACGGCATCGTCGACCGCGCGGTGGCGGGCGGAGACGAGCACGCAATCAAATTCGCCGAAGCGTGCCTGCGCGAACACGAACTGAATCCCAAGCCTGCCTACCTCGCGGCGGCCGAGCATGCGTCATTCGCGCTAGGAGCGCGGGCGCGCTGAAAGGCTAAGGATTTGTGCCGTTACAGTCAACTGCGGTACGATCTGCACCGCGCCAGCGAAGAACAGGGCGGTTCTTCTCCGGAGGAATGGGATCATTGCTAAAGATTCCATAAGTGTTCCGAGCTAGCTGGCGCATCGAGAACGTCCGCAACGCGGGCGTTTTTTCTTTGTCCGATGTGCGGGGAGGACAGCAGATCGCCACGCTGGCTCAGTAGGCCGGAAATACCTTTCGCTGCACTCGAGGTGACACGGGGAGCGCTGCCCTAATCTGCCCTGCCAGTAACTGCATCGACTCGAGCGGCGCAGAGTCTGCTAATAGCTGCTCGAGCCGTGTCTCGCGCTCGGCGCGGGTGAGCGCTGCGAGGTGGGGCGGGCCCTCGCCGTAGCCGCTGCCGTAGCGTCGAGGCACCACGTGCAGGTGGGCGTGAGGAACTTCCTGGAGGCTGGCCACACCGTTGTTCTGCCAGAGTGTGATGCCGTCCGGGTCGAACGCGGCGACGATCGCGCGCCCGATGCGTTGCGCGTGCTGGATGACGGCGGCTGCTTCCTCGTCAGTCATGTCGATGAGTGTTGGGGCGTGGCGGCGCGGTATGACCAGCGCCTGCCCGACCTCGAACTGGCGCGGGTTGATGAACGAGATGGTCAACTCGTCCTCAGCGATGACCGCCCAGTCATCGCGCTCGCCCGCAACGCGCTCGCAGAAGATGCAGGGACCCTGCGGTAGTTCGAATGGCACGGGCTACGAGCCCGCGGTTGCGGCGTGGACGGAATCAGCGACGCGGACCCTGCCTACAGGCGCCCATTCGAGGACCATTGCGCCCCAGACGAGTCCGCCGCCGAACGCGACGAGCACAACCGTGTCGCCATCATGCAGTCGGCCCTCTTCAAGCGCTTCGCGCAGCGCCATCGGGATCGACGCGGCGGATGTATTGCCGTAGCGGTCGACATTCACCATCGCGCGCTCCGCAGGCAGGCCGAGCCGCTTGGCGGTCGCGTCGATGATGCGCATGTTCGCTTGGTGCGGCACGAGCAGGTCGATGTCGTCGATGGTCAGGTTCGCGGCGGCAAGCGCCTCGCGCGTCGCTTGCTCCATTGCTTGCACGGCGAACTTGAAGATCGCCTTGCCGTCCATCTGCACGTAGAAGCAGGCCGCGGGATCGAGCGTTGCCGGGCGCGGCGTAAGCGCCTTCGTGCCGCCGTCGCTCGGCCGCGCGGCCGGGCCGTGCGCGTACAGCGCCCGTGCGCCGGTGCCGTCGCTGTGCAGGACGAACGAAAGGGCGCCCCCATGATCGGAGGCTTCTAGCACGACGGCGCCCGCGCCGTCGCCGAAGAGCACGCATGTCACACGGTCGCTCCAGTCGATGATGCGCGAGAGCACCTCCGCGCCGATGACGAGCACCTTCTTGTACGTGCCGGTTTCGATGAACTGCGATGCCGTTGCCAGCGCCGTCAGGAAGCCGACACAGGTCGCGTTGATATCGAACGCGGCCGCGCGGGTCGCGCCGAGCTGCTCCTGTACGAACGAGGCGACCGATGGCAGCATGCCATCGGGCGTGCAGGTGGCGACGATGATCAGATCCAGCTCTGCGGGCGCGATTTCAGCCTGTTCGAGCGCCTGGAGCGCGGCGCGGTAGCTCAGCGTGCTGCACGTCTCGTCGTCTGCTGCGATGCGACGCTCGCGCACACCCGTCCGCTCCTGGATCCAGGTATCGGAGGTCTCGACCATGCGTTCGAGATCGGCGTTGGTGAGGACGCGTTCGGGGTTGTACTTACCCAGGCCGGTGATGCGGGCCCGGATTCGGGCTCGGGCGCGGATGGTCAACTCAGGCTACTCCTGTGCTCGAAACCAGGCGTCCTGCCTGCCAGTCGGGAGTATAGCACGAAGCGAATCTGAGGCGAGTGCGGGCTTCGCTCCGTTTCACCCAAGCTTAACAGCAGGCAGACGTACAGCACGTTGGAGTACAGCTTCGCAATCCGAAGAAGCAGGTCCCGCAAAAGCAGGGGCGGCTGCCTTCGAAGCAGGCTTCGGCGCGGATGCCCTCGCGGCCTTCCTTGACGAGCCACGGAACCATCAGCAGCGCTCCGACAGCGTCCAGCCACCACCAGCCGAGCAAGAAGACGGCGAGGACGCCGGCGAGAGCTGTCAGCGTGAGGTACGAGCATGCGATCGTTTCCTTCGCCTCGGCGGCGAGTACGGCCATGCCGGTGCGAGCTGCCACCCAGAACTTCGCCAGCGATAGCGCCGGCATCAGCAGAACCGAGGCGCTGAGCACGGCGAGGCCCAGCAGCGACTCCTGCGCGCTCTGCCGAGTCGTGAGCGAGAACGTCGATTGGAAGACGATGGCGGCGGCCAGGAGAAGGAACGTCGCACCGATGAAACGCATCGCTCGCTCCTCGGCGCGTTCGCCGGCCTCCTCGTCACGGAACGACAGGCGCCAGAGAACGGCTGCTGCGGCCAGCACCTCGAGGTAGCTGTCGGCCCCGAACGAGACCAGGACG
>JBKKBW010000622.1:0-5677 GCA_046713635.1 Dehalococcoidia bacterium | reverse complement strand
ACGAAGCGTGTGCCGTAATAGCGGTCGTCGAAGCGCAGCTCCTTGTTATCGACCAACCGCCCTGACTCCAGCCCGGCCGCCTGCATCGTCATCCAGTTGACGGCGACCTCGCCTTTGGCCAGTGCGCTCTTCTTCGGGATGACTGCCCAGATCGCGCCGTCTGGCGGAATCCGCGTTTCGAGCGTGTCAAACGTCTCGCGCAGATCGTCTTTGGGCGCCAGCCAGGCCAGGATGACGTCCGCCTTTCCCGCCTTCGCCATCGACGCCCAGGCCACGACTGCGCCGCTACTGGCAGCCGTTGGGCTGGCTGCGGAAGGACGAAGGCTCGCGTATGTCTCTCGCAGGGCCCGGATCCACTCCGGAGGCGCGCGCACTAAGCCAACGCGCTGCTCTGGCTTCAGCCCGAGCCTGAGGAGAAACTGAACGTCGACCTCGGGTACATCCGGCACGCAGGAGAGTCTAGCCTATCTGGCTGCCATCTGCGATTCGACGTGCGGATCAACCAGTTGCCTCGCTGGTATGACCGCTCCAATACGCGGGGCCTTCGCGTCGCTCGACAGGCTCCGAGCCGCCGTACGAATCTCGCCCTCGCCCGGTCTAGCTGCTCCAGACGGTTGCATCGTGGCTGAAGTACACGCGTTTCGCACGCAGGCTCCGCAGTAGAGCCAGCGAGCGGGCGTATTCGGCGTCGTCCCAGTCGCCGCCCGGCGATGGTTCGTCGCCTTCGTACTCTGCCGCTGTGTACGCAGCGTGCCCGGCGATTACGATGAGGCCGCCATCTGTCTCCACCCGCACCGACTGATGGCCCGGCGTGTGGCCCGGCATTGCGACTAGGGCGACGCCCGACGCGATCTCGGCGTCGCCGCTGTGCTGTTCGTACGTCGCGCCGTCGAACCGAACCCACTCCAACACGGTGTACGCGTACGCCGCGGCCGCTTCGTACTCCGCCGCCTGTACGTAGATCGGGATGCCCGCGAAGAGCCTGTTCTGGCCGCAATGGTCGAAGTGCAGGTGCGTGTTGATGACGGCGACGACGTCGGACAGGACGCATCCGGCCGCCGACAGGGCGTCGGTGAGCGGAA
Source organism: Dehalococcoidia bacterium (assembly GCA_046713635.1). Taxonomy (GTDB): domain Bacteria; phylum Chloroflexota; class Dehalococcoidia; order DSTF01; family RBG-16-68-14; genus JBBDXS01. The sequence continues at coordinate 4,595 of JBKKBW010000622.1, read as the reverse complement.
CGAGTTCCTGGCTGTACAGCTTGTCGATGCCATCATGTCCGGTTCCGACTCCAGTGTCGACGAGGATTGGGCCGCCCGGATGGTGAATCAGGAACGCCTGGATGAGCGTTCGCCGGCCCTCCATCAACCCAAAGCGAGGAGTGACATGTCCAAGCTGAAGCGGTACGACTTCGATGCCTGTCGCAGTAGACATTCGACCTTCACGCTAGCACGGCGAGCGAGGACCCCTGATTCTTACCTAACCCCCTAGCCCCCTTCCCTAAATGGAGGGGGCACGTCGCTGCGGCACGGCATTTCCGTCTCGACGCATTTTGGCGCGGGGGTTAGGATAGCGTGGGCAGCCTGTGTTGAAGTGCCAGTCGTCGTTGCCACCGGGGCGGCGGTAGAGGGTGATAGTGTCTCGTGGCGGCATGGAGTGATTGTATCTTTGCGGGTCTAGCAGCGGCGCATGATATTGCAGCCACACCACACCTGGTGGAAAGGGGAGCTTCTATGTTTCGCATGTTACTAATCGTGGTGGCAGTGCTTCTTGCTGCCGCAGCGGGGGCTTTGGTCTACGCGCAGTTGTCTGACTCGCAGACCGCGAGCGGCACTGTGAGCGTCACCACGACCTCGCCACAACTCTACCTTTGCGAACCACCGCCGGGCTTTGCGTCCATGTGCGGAGATGACGACAGTGGCCCTGACGAAGTTGTTTTTGAGGGCCCCGAAAATTTGGCGAGAGGCCAGAGAGCAACCTACTATCTCCTGCTCAAGAACGTCGGAACAGATCGGATCACCGTAACGTCTGCCTCGTTGTCAATAAGCGAAACTTCCGACCCCGGATCCGACTGTCTTGACAGCGCCCTAGTTCCAGCCACAAACGACGCAGGGCTAGCAGGCCCGACTGCCGGAGATCCCGCTGGGATCTTCAGATACGTCGACACGCAAGGTGATGACGTCCGCACCGGCCAAGCGCCAGCTTTTCCCGGGTACGGTAACAGTTCGCAAGCGGATTCCATAGTCATCGATCCGAACTATGCTGACATCGTGCAGTTGACTGTCGGTCTCAGCTCAAATGGCACCGTTAACTGCGACGGCAATGAGTGGAATGTAGCCTGGAATTTTGAGGTCGGATAGGGTCATAGCTCTGGGATGACTGTGTTCCGACTTACGCTAACTGTGTTACTACTTGCAATTTCCGCAGCTGCGGGAGCAGGGGTGTACGCACAGCTCTCCGATAGTCAGACCGCGAGTGGCGTGATCAACGCTGCGACCGGCGCGCAATCGGACTTTGACTTAGATGGATGCCCTGATGTGCGGGAGTTGGCGGTAGGTGTTAGCGCACAGAATGCAGGCGGCAACCGCGACCCCAAGAATCCGTGGGACTATTTCAATCCCTCGCACGACGGCCTGAACCGCGTAGACGACATATTACTCGTACTCGATCAGTACTTCATCGACCAAGGGAACCCCAACTATACGATGGCGACTGATCGAACACTAGTCGGACCGAATCAGTGGAACCTAGGGCCGCCGAACGGGCTGCAGCGCGTGGATGACATTCTGAACATTGTCAAGCAGTACTTTCACGATTGCGCCTGAGCCCGACGTTCAGCGCATGCCGCAATCCCTAGGATTGGGTAATCAATGGATTGAAGCCCAAAAGCACGAGCAGCAAACAGAACGCGGCCATGCCTGGGACGAAGTAGAGCAAAGTTATGGTTGTTGCGGCGTGTTGTGGCAACACGAAGTTCGTAATAGTTTTGGTCATACGAAAGCCGAGCGCTTCCTCCAACTCCGCCGCGCGACCTACGGCGCCCATCAACAGCTTGTAGTAGTAGAACCTGTCAAGCACGTAGAGTACCACTAGGACAGCGAGCGCAAAGAAGAGAACTATTGGGCGAGCGCTCAGTGAATACCCAAGCCCCAGTTCAATTTTGTCCTGCCAGCGGAGCACCCAAAAGGCAACTGCGGCGGCGACCGCTGCTAGCGGCACGAGCGCCCACATCACTTTCTCCGCGTTAGTCATCGGCATCGAGTCACTGGCGCGCCCCCCACCCTTCCCCCAGACTAGAAATGCTGGAAGGACCAGTAGCCCCACCGCACTCACGGTGAGGAACGCTCCTGATGCCCAACCAGGCACGTCAGCGAATATATCATCTCCACCCAAAGTGAATCCGGCGCCCGCAATCGTTCCGACGATCGGTAACCCAAAGGCGCGAAGCCTCATCAATAAATCATTGAAGTGCTGCGCCACGGTTGTGACCATTGTCCACTCGATCAGGAGAGGATTAGTGGACGCTAGACTCGGACTTGCGGTTCCAGTCACGGCGTTAAGCTCCCCTTCGGGCGGACTCCTACCAGGCAGTGCCAGTGAATCAGCGTAAAGCGAATCTGTCAATACCGTAGAGAGGTCAGCATTTCTCGTGCCCGCCAAATGTGTGGGCGCATCATAATCCACGCGGGTTGACGCGAACTGTTTATCAGCGTACGCTCGTGAGGATGACCGCTCGCTCCGTCCGGCAGTCGCGTAGGCGTAGCATCGCCCACGAAACCCACGACCCGCAGACGATCCGCCCGATGCTCCCCGTCCTGCACGACGAGCCGTTCGACTCGCCCGATCACATCTTCGAGATCAAGTGGGGCGGCGTGCGCGCTATCGCGGAGATCAACGGGCGCGAGGTCCGGCTGCACGGACAGAACCTGCGCGACCTCACGCCCCTCTACCCGGAGCTGAGCGCCGTCGCCGGCTCGATCAGCGCGCACCATGCGGTGGTCGATGGCGAGATCGTCGCCTGGAGCGAGGAGAACATCCCCGCGTTCGATGCGCTGCGCCCGCGCCTCTTCCGCCCCGACGAGCCGATCACGCGATCTCGTCGCGCTCCGCTCATGTTCCAGATGTTCGACATGCTGGAGCTGAACGGCCGCTGGCTGCTGCACTATCCGCTCTTCGAGAGGCGCAACCTGCTCCACGAACGGCTGCACCCGAATCGATCGGCCGCGGCCGCTGACTTCGTCCGGGAAGATGGCATAGCCTTTTTCGAAGCGGTGGTAACGCACCGGCTAGAAGGCATTATCGCCAAGGACAAGCTGAGCCAGTATCTGCCCGGGCAACGTTCGGCCGCCTGGCAGGAGATTCGCGCCAGTCAGAGCGACAATTTCGTGATTGGCGGCTACACGTTCGGCGGAGGACGCAACAAGAAGGACCTGATCGCTTCTCTGCTCATCGGTGCATACCGGGGCGATCGACTGGAGTTCGTCGCCGAAGTCAACGTGGGCTGCAACGATCGCGAGATGCGGCAGCTCCTGGACTTGGTCACACCTCTCCATGCCGACCGCAGCCCCTTCGCCGAAGCTCCAGACATCGAACGCTTCTTCTACTGGTGCCGGCCGGAGTTGGCCTGCCACGTCCGCTACAGCCAGTGGACGGCGGACGGCATGCTCCGCTTCCCGCTTTTCGTCGCTCCGCGGCCAGACGTGCTTCCGGCGGAGTGCGTCTACCCATAGCTGAGTAGCTGCCTCTTCCCCTAAGCGACGACTGACGTGCGCTGCCGAACATAGAGCTGGGGCGCATCGATTCGCGGTCAGAGCGAATCGTATAAGCGTTTGATTCGCCGAATGGCGAATTGCCATAATGGATGGCGTTTGAGGCAGTGCAGCCCTCGGTGCGCAAGGACAGTATCCGCCGAGGTTTGGAGGAACAGCCATGCCACGTTCTATCTGGAACGGCGTCGTCAGCTTCGGGATGGTCAGCATCCCGGTCAAGCTCTACACGGCGACGGACAACAAGGACATCTCGTTCAACCAGCTCCACAAGAAGTGCGGCACGCGCATCAAGCAGCAGCGCTGGTGCCCCACCGACGAGCAGGTCGTGAACTTGGACGAGATCCAGCGCGGCTACGAGTACGCCAAGGACCAATACGTCGTTCTCAGCGAGGACGACTTCGAGAAAATCCCTCTCCCCAGCAAGCACACGATCGAGCTCGCGGCGTTCGTCAACGACGAGGAGATCGACCCGGTGTTCTACGAGAAGAGCTACTACCTGGAGCCGGACGAGACCGGCATCAAGCCGTTCGCGCTCCTGATGAAAGCCCTGAAGAAGAAGAACCTGACCGCGGTCGCAAAGCTGGCGATCCGCAACAAGGAGCGGCTCTGCGCGCTGCGCCCCTACGACGGCATGCTGATGCTCGAGACGCTCTACTACCCGGACGAGGTGCGCGTGCAGAAGGGCGAAGGACTGCCTGACGTGAAAGTCTCGGAGAAGGAGCTCAATATGGCCTTCTCGCTCATCGACCTGATGACAGAAGACTTCAAGCCGGAAGAGTTCAAAGACAACTACCGCGAAGCGCTGATGGAAGTAATCCAGGCGAAGCTCGAGGGTCAGGAGATCGTCGAAGCGCCCACACCGGCCCCCGGCAAGGTTGTCGATATCATGACTGCGCTCAAGGCGAGCGTAGAGGCAGCCAAGGGCCGCGGAAAGCCCGACGCGCCACGGCGCTCCGCCAACGGCGCAACAGCGCGTAAGCGCAAGGCTGCCGCCGGCTAGCGCCGTCGCGGCCCGGCTCGCCGGGGGCGGGCCTGCATTGCCATGCCGCGATCGCGCAAGTCCACTC
>JBKKBW010000621.1:0-5576 GCA_046713635.1 Dehalococcoidia bacterium | reverse complement strand
GTGTACTGGCCGGCGCCGTGCACAAGCGTGACGTTACCGGACTGCTCGCAGACGAAGCTGTTCGTCCCGATCGTGCCGGCGTAGGTGGAAGGTCCGGCGGGTGGCACGCCGATAGCGCAGCCAAGCGCTACGATCTGAGGCAAACCGATCGTGCCCCTATCCGGCCCGTAGTACGAAACCGGAAAGCCGCAGTCGGGCCAGATACTGGTGTCGGCGTCTTGAAGCGGGCGGGCACCACCGTATTCCACGTAGAGATCGAAGCCGCCGTAGCTGGGAATGTCGTCGGGCAGGCGAGCGAGATGCACTTCTACGACGAATGTGCTGCCCTGTGGGACGGTGCAGTCCGCGTCGCCGCTGCGCGTGTTGCAGCCATGCACGCCGTCGATACCGATCGAGAACTGGAGGCCCGGGTGTGGCTCGTGCGCCGAAGCACGCGTTGCCGTCAACAACGATAAAAGCACGAAGCCGAGTGCGCATACCACGCCACGTCGAGCCATCATCGGCCACCTCCGCGCAAATGGAAGCGCAACGCAACTCGCGGCGCTAGCCGTTATGTGAGGCGAGCTACGCCCCGTGCGGGGGTGACATTTGTCGCTTGGTGATATCTACGCCTTCGCCTAACATTGTGCTGCCATGAACAGCAGTCCAAGTACCGAAGGATTCGCTCCTCTTGTCGGGCCTGTCCTCGAGCGAAGTGGCGCGAGCGCAGGTTTGTGTGCCTCCAGACGCGTGTGGAGATGGCAAAAGAGTGGCGAAAATGGCTCTCAAATTGAATCTAGCTAGATGTAAAAAAATAAAAAAAGCGCAACTCAATTGTGAATTGAGTTGCATCTCGACCGGCCAGCGTCCAGCGGAGGGACTTGGAAGACCAAGATGCTACCAGTAAGCGAGGTCGATGTGGGCGCGCGTGACCTGCGGCTCGCGCAAACCCCAGCGGAGGGCGCGGGTCTCCGCGACGGGCCCGTAACCCCCGAGGTGCTGCGCGACCTTAGGCAGGTGCTGGAGCGGTACGCCAAGGAAGTCGCGGCCCAGCTTCTGCGTCTCGCCGGCAAGGTATGCAAGCAGGTGCGCCATCGACTCGTCGTGGCCGCGCGCGAAGCCGAGGTCGAGCACGGAGGCCGAGGTGATAACCTTCTCCTCGCCGGTTTCCTTGTGGCGCCAGCGGTCGCGCGCGTCGCGGCCTCGGTCCCAGAGCCCGGCGCCGGCGACGATGCGGCCGTCTTCTTCGAGGACGTAGTAATCGTCCCAATCGTAGACTTTGGGCCAGTTTGGTAGCTTCTCGCCCCAGTAGCCGTCGTCCAGGCGCCGTTCGAGGAAGTGGGCGCTGTACGGACGGAAGAAATCGAGCCCGCGATGCGTGCGGTTGATCAACTCGACGCAGTGGGGGATGTCTTCGGGCCGCACGTTTCGGATGCCGCGCTTCGTGCCAGTGAACGGGCGGGGCGGGACCTGCAGCACAGTGACGCGATTGCCGGGGACTTCGCCTTCCTTCTTCGGTACATCTTCCCAGAAGTCAGGAACGTACTTCTCCCACCAGCCAACGACGGCGAAGTTCTGCGTGCGCATGATGTCGTACTGGGGGTTACTGGGCCGGCCAGCGCCGACGCCCCAGCCGAGCATGCGGACGAGATCGCCGTAGCCCTGGCGCCGGAAGTCCTTGTGCACGCGCAGCGCCTGTCCGTAGCGGACGGTGAACCGCTGACCCGCGACGATCGTCTTGCGGTGAGTGAACGAACAACAAGCGATCAGGATGCCGCGCAGCTCGAGGACGAGGACGTTGACGTTCTCCTGCAATCGAAACTGCGCGAAGGCGTTGGGGCCGCGCTCGGTGGTGATCTCCCACTCGCCGACGTCCTCCGGCGCGTTCGCCATGAGGTCGGAGAAGGCGTCGTTGTCCTGCTGCGTAGCCTCACGGCCGCGGAGGTCGCCGAATTTGAGGCGCTCTTCCCAGTCGAGCCGCTTGCGGATGCCTTCGGCGTCGGCGCCGCGCCAGTTCAAGAGCCCGCGCACGTGTCCCAAGAGGCGCAGGTCGGCGGCCCGCTGGAGCAGGTCGGCGGGCAGGTTGTGCTCGCGCCAGACCTGGCGCAGGTCTTCCGGAATCGGCGACGAACCGAAGATGTCTGGCTCGGTCACTGTTCTTTCGCGCACATGTTGACGACGGTGCGGAAGAGAACGTTCATGCCGCGCTCGATGTTCTCGACGGAGACTCGCTCATCGATACCGTGGATGCCCTCGGCCTCCTTGTCGTCCAGCTCGAACGGGATGTTGCCGTAGCAGACGATTCCTTTCGGGCGGAAGTGCTTGCAATCGGTGCCGCCGGAGGTGAGATACGGAACGACGAGCGCGTCGGGGCGTTCGGCGTGGACAGCGTCCGCGATGGCGTCGAACAGCTCGCTATCGAACGGCGACTCGGTTCCGACGCTCGACTTCGCGAGCGAAAGCTCGACTTCTGGATCGTCGATGACCTTGCGCAACTCATCGATCAGGTCATCGCTGGTTACGCCCGGGACAGTGCGGACGTCGACATGCGCGTCGCAGGTTGGCGGAATGACGTTCTGACCAAGGCCGGCGTGCACCATCGTTGGGACGAAGGTGTTGCGGAGCATGTTCTGGATCCGGCTGCCGCCCGAGAGCGTGAACAACATCTCCTCCAGCTCTTCGTCGCTCAGGTCGTCGATAGTCCGATCGTTGTCGACGCGGAGCACTTGGGGAGGGAACGCCGACAGATACCGCCGCGCAAGTTCCCGGGCCTGCGGCGGCGAGCGATATGCGCCTATCCGGGCGATCGCCCGCGCTATGCGGATCACGGCGTTGTCGTCGCGGGGAGCGGAGGCGTGCCCGGCTTGCCCCCGCGCGCTGAGCTTTACGGTGCTGACGCCCTTCTCCGCGACCTGGACCGCGTAGTAGGTGGCGCGCGGACCAGCGCGCGCGAACGAGCCTTCCGTGAGAAGGAACTCGCCGCGGACGGCATCGAGCTCATGCTCGGCGAGCCACTTTGCGCCGTCGATGCCGCCGACCTCCTCGTCGGCACTGGCGAGAATGCGGAGCGGGCGGCGCAGCGTCACGTTCTGCCTCTTCAGCGCGATGGCGCAGAGCATGGTCATCACGCCGAAGCCCTTCATATCGAGTGTGCCGCGCCCCCAGACGAAGCCGTCCTTGAGCAGGCCGCCAAATGGATCGACGGACCAGTCGCCCCGAACGGCCGGCACGACGTCCATGTGGTGTGCGAGCACAAGCGCATTCGTCGCGGCTGCGTCGCCGAGCGTAGCGATCACGTTCGGCTTGTCGCCAGAGGGGCCAACGCGCGTAGTAGCGAGGCCCTCGGATTGGAGGAGTCGCTCGACCCAGTCCGCAGCCTTCGACACGTCGCCGGGCGGGTTGGTGGTGTCGATGGTGATGTACTCGCGCAGGAGCGCAACTGCTTCCTTTACGAGCGGCGGGACGTCGATGACTGGCTTGGCAGTCGCCATGGCTACCGTATCTTACAGGACAGGAAGCTAGGCGTGCCGCCCGTCGAACGCCAAATGCCGCCGATCAAATCTGCCGCCGCTGGAGCGTTTGCCGAACGAAGCTTAGATTGCCACGCCGACGGCCCAGAGGTAGCCGTCCGGGTCTTCCACCACGACCTCGCGCCAGCCGTGGCCCCGCACCTTCGGAGGAACGACGACGATCCCGCCGCTTGCCTGCGCCCGCTGCTCGACAACGTCCGGATCGATACCGAATAGTCGCAGCTCCGCCCCGAGGCCGCGCCGTTCGTCCGACGTGAGGCGCGCGTACCACGGATGGCCGTCGTACGTGTGATCTGCGTGGAGCATGAGATCGACGGCCGCGACGCGGAGCGCCGCGAAGTCCGGATCGACATAGAGAACGTTCGCTTCGAGGACCGCGATGTAGAAGTCGACGGAGCGCTGAACGTCGCGGACAATCAGATTGGCCATGAACGCAGGTAGCGCCCGGCCGTAGTCGGCAGCGGCCATCCACGGCTCGCCGGTACGCTTCTTCATGGTGGCAGGATAACGCACCCGAGTCCGCGCCGAAGAAGAAGAGAGCCCCTCGATTGAGGGGCTCTCTTAATCACATAACAGTTGTCGAGCTTACGTCAGGTTGCAGTCGTGGAAGTACTGTTTGACTGCAGCGAGAATGTCGTCGACGCGCTGCTGACCGTTTGGCGGCCCCAGGTTCCAGGCGTTGCCGCCAGTGACCGCCGTCCGGTCCGTCTGGGACTTGAGATCCGGGCTGCCGACGTCGTCGATGAAGTACTGGTTGACGACTGCCAGGATGTCGTCCACGCGGTTGAGGCCGTCCTTGGTTGGGTTCAGGTAGTCGTAGTGGTTGCTGGGGTCGCGCAGACCGCCCGCGCCTTGAGCGTTTCCAAGCTCCTTGCGGTCGGCGCACCTGTCGCTGTCGGAATCCCGCTTGACGGTTCTGGACTGGCGGACCAGATCGATTGGTACGAACCCAGCGGTCGTCTGCGGCGTTCCGGCCAGGCAGTCAGCCTGGGTCTCGCCCGAGAAGATCTGTGCCCAGCCGTGGCCGGTGTTCATGTCGACCGTGGCGCGGGCAAAGACGTCTCCCAGCGCGCTGAAGCCATCGATGTCTTCGAAGCAACCGCTGATCACGATCGCGCCCTTGGTGTTGTCAACCACGCCCAAGAATGTTGGATGGGCGGTGTCGATGTCACCAAAGGTGCGAATGCTCCCGCCCGCCGTGATACCCGGAGGGGGCGAGCCAGGCTGGCCATCGCCGCAGTAGCTCGCCGCTGCTGGGCCGCAGGTGGTGGCGTTGGCCGGAATGGACGCCTGCGGGTTGACCGTCAGCGCGGCCGAATCGATATAGCAGCCGAGCTTCGCGGTGAGGTTCTTGCCGGCCTGCGCGATGCTCGTCACGCAGGAGTAGTAGATGCCAGGAACGCTGTCGCCGGGCATCTCGCAGGCCGTCGGGCTGCCGGTCAGCGCCGGGTTGCAGTCCGCGTCCACAGCCGTGGCGAGCAGCGTGTAGTCGCCGGCCACGTCCGTACTGGCAAGGCTGGTGTCGTGCGGGTTCCACGGGTCGTCGCCACAGTTGATGACGGTGTTCTTGTCCAGCTCCTGCGCGTCCGTGCAGCCGTCGTTGTCGAAGTCTGCGTCCGCGACAGGGCGGTAGGGGGACTGTTCGCAGTTACCGCTACATCGCGCGTCATCGAACGCAGCGTAAATGGAGGTGACTATCGGCGCTGGCGCAGGGCCACTCTCCGTGAGGGCAGCGCAGTTGGCGTCGGTCTGATTGCCATAGATGTCTACCAACGCGTCGATCTGTTGGCCTGCAGCCAGGTCAGCTACCGGACTGTCAGCCGTCACGATGGCAATGATGTTGGGGCCGAGCGGACCTGCGACCTCCGGGATGCAGGCTTCGAGGGTGAACTCATCGTTGCCCGGGGCGAAGGTACCGATGCCCTTGGAGGGTGCAGTTGCGTTGTACGGCGGGGGGGGCGGCGGGCCGATGGCGCCCGTATCGCCTGACGGGCCTTCGCCGGGCGCGTCGTTGAGCGGCTCCGCGTTTGGGTCGCCCGCCGCGCCGGTGTTGTCGTGGCACTGGAC
>JBKKBW010000620.1:0-4624 GCA_046713635.1 Dehalococcoidia bacterium | reverse complement strand
CTGGCCGCCGGAGATCTGGCCCGGCTTTCGATCGAGCAGATCGCTGATTCCAAGTGTCGCGGCGACTTCACGCACGAGACGGTCGATCTCCTGCTTCGAATGCTTTCGCATGCGCAACCCAAACGCGAGGTTCTGGTAGACAGACATGTGTGGATAGAGCGCGTAGCTTTGGAAGACCATCGCCAGGTCGCGGTCCTTCGCCGGAACGTCGGTGACCAAGCGATCGCCGATATAGATGTTGCCGGCGCTCAGCTCCTCTAAGCCGGCGACGATGCGCAGGGCGGTAGTCTTGCCGCAGCCTGACGGCCCCAGCAACACAAAGAACTCCTTGTTCTGGATCTCGAGTGTTAGATCGTAAAGCGCAGTGAAGTCACCAAAGCGCTTGCTAACTGCATCGAAGTAGACGCGTGCCAGAGCGACGCCTCCCTAACTAGCTTGCGACAATCTTACAGCCGCCGAACCAGAGCGTCTATGGTGTTGGCTAAGGCACCCTATCGTTATAGTGGCCACGACGTGATACCAATCACCGCGCACCGGACGTGCATGCTGGACGCTCCGGAGAACAGTATCGAAGGCATTCGCAAAGCCGCAGAGTTCGCCGCCGATGCGGTCGAGATCGACGTCCAGCTATCGCTTGATGGTGTGCCTGTACTCATGCACGACTGGTCGCCGCGCCGCACAACGGGCCTCCCGGGGCCTGTCCGCATGTATCCACTCGCCCTACTACGCCGCCTTCGCCTGCGCGGAGGAAAAGAACGGCCACCGACGTTGTCGGAGGCGCTCGAAGCCCTTCCTGATTCGCTCTCGATCGCCATCGAAGTGAAGGCCGCCGCCGCCGCGGGGCCCTGCCTTCGCGCTGTGCGCGAACGTGAACTGGAGTCGCGAGTGATGTTTTGGTCGTATCGCGAGCGAGCCGTGCGGTATCTCTCGAAGGAAGCTCCCGAGATAGAGACCAGCTTGCTGCGCGATCCTACCGATCCCGAAGGTCTCACGCGTTTCCTCACCGACGCCACGAGTTTCGGCGCGCGCGGCATCTCCGCACACTGGTCGGCGATCAACTCTCAGTTCGTCGCGGAGGCGCACAGCCGTCATCTGAGGGTCTACTCGCTTATTCGGGACCTGGACTTGGTCGCGAGAAAAGTGGCTGCTGGCTTAGACGGCATCGTCACTGACCAGCCGCGCGAAGTACGCGCGATCTTGCAGGACGTCAGAGGCGAAGTCCACCACAGCAGCCCGTAGAGCAACCCGCGCCCAAAGGCATCATCGGCATTCGCCCAGTGGTGCCACCCGTCGCAGCAGTAACCCACATTGGCCCGCCCCACGTGACATCGAACTGGAAATCATGGGTGACGTGCGCCCAGATCACCCACGTTAGCCAGCGGCAGATGCCGTAGAAGAAACTCGCGCGGTACAGGGCTAAGACGACTGCCATCGGAAAGGTCGCGATCGCCCATGACCAGATCGGATCGCCCGCTGCCACCGTCTCCTCGAAGTAGGACTGCTTGAGCACCTGCCACCCGAAGCTCGCGAGCACGATCCAGATGCCATCCCATACGAAACCCGGACCGCTGAAGTAAGCGCCGGCATCATTGAAGCGGCCGATCTGGCCGGCATATTGCCATGCGCCAACGGCGAAGTGCTGCGTCCATGGAAAGAACAACATCGTGCCGACGGTATCGCCCATGTCGGTCAGCGCGTGCGACCACTGCCCGATCATGAAGCTGAACGCCCAGATGTTCTTCCGCGTCAGCAGCAGGATAATGAGCGCCACGACCACACCGAACAAGAGGGAGTGCGTGAAGCCGACGCCGGGCCAGCCTCGATGGAACTGCGCCGGATCGTCCGCTTTGAGCTTGAACCCGAAGACGCTGACGCCGTAGACGAACCACTTCGACATCATGTCTGGCGCATACGAGCCGATCAGCAGAGGGATAATCGCGACGCGCTTTCCCAGATGCCGCTGAATCGCGTACGGCTCCATGTCGTGCGCTACCCAGCTCATCGCCGCAGCCGCCTGTAGATGTACGGTATGACGCCGAACGCGAGCAGTAGCACGCCCGCCCCCTCAACCCACGAGAGGATGGCCTCTGGGTACACGACGCTGACAGCTATGTATGCTGCGCCCACGATGACGTAAGCGGCGACTGTGCCGTACCTCGAACGCCACATCGGTGGAAGCTTACTATGCCTCCGCGCCTAAGAGGAACTGCTATTCGTGGACGTTGACGCGGCTGCCGACGTTGAGGAAGTTCCAGAAGAACTCCGCGTCCGCGTAGCGTATGCCGACGCACCCGTGGCTGGTGCGCTCGCTCCCGAAGACCGACTCCGGGCGCCAGTAATTCAGATGCAGCGCGTGGCCATCGTTCGTGAAGTACTGCGTAAAGAGCACGTCATCTAGGACATAGTATTCCTCTGCGCCGATCGATGCTGATGTCATGGTCTCGTTGTACACCCGGTAGAGGATGCGGAACTCGCCGATGGGCGTTACCCAACCATCCTTGCCCGTCGTGACGTACGACGTGTAGTAGATCGAATCGCCGACCATCGCAGTCGCTGTTTGATCGCCCAGGTCAACGTCCACCCAGTGCTCGCCCGGGCCGGGAGGCGCCATATTCGGCAGCAGGAATGGCGTCGGCGTGATTGTCGGCGTCGACGTGGGTGTCGATGTCGGTGTCGAGGTCGGCGTTGGCGTAGCCGTTGCCGTCGACGTCACGGTTGGCGTCGGAGTCGGCTCTGCTGTCCAGACGAAACCCGTGCCGAAGCAGCCGGTTACGGCGATAAACGCGACGGCCACTGCGGACAGCATGGCGACACTCGCGCCCACGATTGGCGAGCGGCGAGAGCGCCCGGCCAGCCCTTCGAGCACGGGGGGCTCGAGAGGGGCTTCGGGAGTATCCATGTTTAACTGCTCCGACAGACCCAGGATGTCTGCACCTAAAGGAAGGTCCTCAATGCAAGTGTATGAGCACACATTCGGAACGTCAACGGACACGTATCTCTTGCCATCCTTACGAATTCGCCTGATTGACACTCCGACCTACTACGGCATAATGGTCGTAGCGCTCGCGTAGCGCCCGCCGTAGCGCCCGCGCACTCACTGGGGAGGCTGGAGGCCGCCATTTGATCCGAAACCGCCCTGGGCGACACACCCGCGAATCCATCCCTACCACGATCCTCTCAATCGCCAACCAGCTTGAAGGCGCCGCCACTCCGGCCGAAGCGCTCGACATCCTCACTCGCGGCCTGAGCGAACGTGCCATCAGCTGTGCGCTGTTGGCGCAGAGCGCCGACGGGACGTTCGAGCTGGAGCGAGCAACGCTGCCGCTGGCGACTGACCTGTGGGGAAAGCCGCTCCGGCTTCCTCGATTGGCAGCCTGCGTAACACGCGGCCGTCCGCTGGCCGAGCGAGATGCGCGGAACATCTTCGGGCAGACGGGCGATAGCACCCCGCGAGAGATGCTGACCGCGCGGACGCCGGGAACCCTGTTGGCGGCTCCACTACGCTTTGACGACCGGCCGGGCATCCTCTGCCTCGTCTCGACCGACCTGAAGGACCAGGACGCGCCTGCCGCATCCGCCCTGGCCTACCAACTGGGCGCTGTGCTGCGCCGGCCCGTTAGCGAGGGCGCCGCCGCTGCCCAGCGCACGACCGGCTTGCCGGTCTTCGACGACCTGACGCGGCGGCTGAGCTACTCGCTGCCGCCGGATCAGATCGTCCGCACGGGAGTCGAGGTGCTAGCCCCCGCGCTCGGCGTCCAGCTTGCCGCCGCAGTGACGTGCCGCGGGAACGAGGACTTCGCAACGGTCTACTCGACGGTCGATGTGCCACCGGCGATCTCCGCAACCACGGCCACCGCCGCGACCGATACGTTCGTGCGGTTGACAGGCGACCGCCACACAACGTGCGAGCGTCTGCCATTCCATGCCGTACGGCTGGGGCAGCAGAACGGTGCGTCGAGGCTATTGGGCAGCGTCGCGAGCGTGCTGGACGCGCCGCTCGTCACGAACGGCGAGATCACCGGCCTCCTGCGCATCGCATCCGACCGGGCCGATGCATTCGACGAGCCGAAGCAGCGGACGTTCTTCACCGTTGCCAACCAGCTTTCGCTCGCGCTGGAGCGCGCGACCGTGCAGCAGCTCGCCGAGCGCGCGCACCTCGCATCGCTGGCCGATAGCATCCCTGACGGCGTTGTGCTGATCGATTCGTCCCTGCGCATCACGTTCCTCAACCGCGCTGCGCCCACACAGCTTGCGCTATTCGCCGGCGCGCCCTTGACGACCGGCTCGTCGATCGCGGAAACTCCGCTGGCCGATCTCGCCCAGCAAGCGCTCGATTCGCGAAAGCAGACCGATGAGCGCGAGATCCCCCTCGAGCACGATCCGAACGGCCGTCGCTACGTGACAGCAATGGCCGCGCCGCTGGCCGACTCGCCCGAGGGTTCCGCCGCAGTCGTCGTGCTGCGCGACGTTACGAAAGATCGGCGGACGCGAGAGCGGCTGTTTCAGTCGGAGAAGATGGTCTCGGTCGGGCAGCTTGTCTCGGGCGTTGCGCAGGAGCTGAACAACCCGCTCACCGGCATCATGGGCTTCGCGCAGCTTCTGCTGCTGCGCGAACTGGACGAGA
>JBKKBW010000619.1:0-4336 GCA_046713635.1 Dehalococcoidia bacterium | reverse complement strand
CATCACGTTCGAGCCCACTGGGGCAATTGCCGGTGACGCTGTGATCGCGACGGGTTGCACCAGCGACGTCCTGACCGGGGCGGACGGTTTCGTCTACTTCCTGGACTATCTGAGCGGGACGGTCTATCGCATCGCCCGCGGCGAACAAGAGTAGCGTCCGCGGGCCGACTTTCTCGCCAAGCGCCATTAAGAAAGTACCTACTTCGCTTAATCCTTCCCTCATATCTGCCCTCTCGCTAGAATCTGGCCGAAACTGCAATTGGAGCCCACGGAAGGAGCAACATGACTTACACCATTACGGAGCCCTGCATCGGCACCAAGGACCGTTCATGCGTAGACGTATGTCCAGTCGACTGTATCCACGATGACGGCGACGACGACAAGATTCTCTATATCGACCCGGTCGAATGCATCGATTGCGGCGCGGGTGAGCCCGCCTGTCCGGTGACAGCGATCTTCGCGGAGGATGACGTACCGGACAACATGAAGGTCTATACGGAGATAAACGCGCTGTGGTTCAAGGACAAAGACGCGGCGCGCGCGAAGGTTGCTGAGGTCGCGCCGGCGTAGCGAAAGAAGACGTTGCTGACCTGGAATGCCCTCGCTATCGAGGGCATTCTTACTATGCGGACTGGGCGGCGGCCCGCCGTCCGATCTCCTCCGCCGTGACGTCCTCGATGCGTGTCGCCAGCCACCACTGGTTTCCGAACGCGTCCTGCACGCCGCCGCTCCGATCGCCGTAGAACTGATCAGATGGTTCGCGTAGCGATGTCGCGCCCGCTTTGAGCGCCCTCTGATACACGGCATCAACATCGTCGACGTACAGTTGTAGGCGCGCCGGCGCCGGAGGAAACTCTGCATTCGCGTCCGACGTCATCACGATCGATGGTCCGATCGTGAGCTCTGCGTGCATGACGGCGCCGTCCGGGCCAGCGTGCCGCTCCTTCTCTTGCGCGCCGAACGCGTCTTTCAGAAAGTCGATGAACTTGCTCGCGCCGTCCACGGTCAAGATCGGCATGACGTGCTCGCGGCCCTCGGGGATCGGTTTCACTGCCATGAATGCCTCCGTTTGTTAGTCGTGGTCCTCGCTGTGGCCGTTCGTCAGTGATGGCACCAGCGGCGCGGGTGCGATGTCTGCCAGTTGCTCTGTACTCTGACCGACCAGGACGGTGGCTGAACACGAGGGATTTCCCCGGCATCGAGCCTCGAACCATCTTCTCGTAGCATCGCTCTTCGTGAAGAGAAGGACCTGAACTTTTGTGGAGATGCTTAGTAGCAATTCTAGGAAGTTCTCCTGCCTCACGCCATCGAGATCTACTAGCGGATCGTCGAGAATCAGTGGCACCGGCTCGTGGATCGAGCTCATGTACTGCGTTAGGCCGATACGCAACAGCAGGTACGCCGCCGTACGCGTACCCCGGCTCAGCTTCTCGATCTCCTCCACGTGCCGCGTTTCTGGCACCTCGACGCGTACCTTTAGGGTGGTAGCATCGAGGTACATGTCGCGATACCGGCCACTGGTCACCTGCGCCATGTGCCCGCTTAGGAAGCCGCCCACGTGGGGCGCGAAGTCGCGATGCGCTTCTTCCGCTGCCTCGTTGATCGCCTGCATTGCTATCTCGAGTTCCTGACGGAACCCCTCCAGTTTTGCCACCTCGCGGCGGCTGCGCTCAATCTCCTCCTCCACCTCCGCGCGCGGACGTAGCTTCCCCAGTTCCGTGTCAATCTTTGTCGTGAATCCTCTGATGCGGAGCTCCACAGCCCGTAGGTCATTGTCAGTCTGTTCTATTCGACGGGATAATTCTCGAATGGGCTCGTGCGTCCTCGCGTCCTGGAGCGAGGGTGCTACTACGAGGATGTCTGCGGCCTCGCGCTCCCGATCGTCCAGTGCCCGGCGTAACTCTTCTGGGGCCCGGCCGCCCAGCAGCATGCCGCGCTGTTCTTGCGTGGCATGCAGGTCTTGTGCCGCCTCGTCGTGCGCTCGACGCCGTCGGCATCCTTCGCCGAACGCTGCCAGCAGTTCCTCTAATGGCCCATCCTGCCCAGTCAGTTGACGCAGTTGGTCGGTTAGGGCCTCCCGGCGTGCCCGCTCTTGGCGCTCTCCTTCCTCGAAACTCTGCACCGCGGTCGAAAGTGCTTCCATCTCCCTGTCGATTGAAGTTACTTGGCCATCGATCTGCTTTAAGCGTTGCGCCCCGTCGCAGCGCTCCACGAATACCTCGTAAGCGCGCTCCAGCCCCAGCGCGTCGTCGCCCGCATCGTCGAGCGCCTCTCGCAATGCGTAGTCGGCTTGCTTCAGTGCTGCCTCGGCCAACTCGAGGGCCGCGCGAGCGTTCCGGAAGCGCTCGAACTGTGGCCGCTGCGTGTTCCAACGCTCGCGCTCCGCGAGCAGCCGTTCTGCTTCCTGGCGAGAGACAGAAGGTATATGTTCGCTATCAGCAGGTACGGGCCTTGCTCCGAAGAGCCTCCGAAACATCTGCAGAATCGAGCCGACGAGGCGCCGGATGGTGGCGAGCAGCCCACCCCGCGGCCGTGCCGAGAGGCTCTGATAGAGCCCCCGTATGTCTTGCTCCGTCAAGCCACTAATGGCCTCCTCCAGGGACTCGTACTCGGCGAGGTTGTCCGCTACATGGGCGACGGCTTGGTATGACCTGCGCTCTTCGTCGGCCCGGGTTAGCGCGGCGCGCCATTGGGCGAAGAGGCGCTCTACGTCGCGTCGTCCGTCAACTGGGAATTCACCCAAATGCGCCAACTGGCGCCGTTCCCGGGCAAAACCCTCCCGCTCCGCCGCCAGTCTTTGGATGTGGTCCCTCTGTTCCTCGGCCAGTTCTTGTTTGTCCTTCAGGCCTTCCTCTAGCTGCTCAATGCGCGTCCGCTGCGCCTGCACTGCATCTCGTTCCTCCAGCGGAAAGCGCGCGTATGCCTGGTTCTCACGCATCGTGACCAGGGCCTCCTCCTCGCGCGCTCTCAGGCTTTCGAGCTGCGCGAGGGTCATTTGCGTTTCTTCTGCCTCCGCTCTCGTTAGCAGGTAACGCGTCCTCCGCAGGTCGGTCCGCAGGCTCTCCGCACGCGCTTGAGCTTCGTCCCGCGCTGCCGCGTCCTCTGCGATCTGGCTTCGAACGTCGTCGATTTCCGCCAGCTCGCGTTTGAGATCCTCTAAACGGAGCTGCGCCAACGGCAGGGGCGTCGTACGGGCGCGAGGGCTCCCAACGTCCTCCTTGTAGACTTTTTCGAGCCTCTCCCAAGCTTTCTGTGCCGACGCCTCGCGTCCCGCCGAGTCTGCCAGGGTGATGATCGTGTCGCCGACATCTTTCGCCTTCTCATGGATGTCGAATAGCTCCCCTTGAGAGACGAAGGCACACGCCTCAAACACCGCCTTCGGCATGCCAATGTGTTTGCGCGCGAAGTCCAGGTTGCCATGTCGCCCGCGGCCGTACTCGTCCGTCACGTCGCGCCCTCCCGCTCTCAAGTCGTGGACCAGCGTCGCTACGTCCGGCGTTGAGAAGTCGCGGTCGATGCGGAAGCGCCGTCCGTCCGAGAGCTCGTACACAAGCCGTCCTCGATAGGGCGTGCCGCTCCACGGGACGTGGTGTTCCTGTGCAGACCGTTCAGCAGGTCGTATGCGGTCCGTTTCGTAGAAGCCGTAAAGTAGCGCCAGAATCGCCTGCTGAAGCGTGGACTTCCCCGCCTCGTTTGGGCCGAAGAAGATGTGTAGGCCAGTGGCTAGCTCTTCGGAGAAGTCTCGCAGTTGACCGAAACCGTCGAGCTCGATGCGTTGAATTTTCATCTCGCGCGCAGCTCATGTCCGGCGAAACCTTGCAATCCATACCGCAGCGCGTTCTCAACCTGCGCGCGCTCCTCATCCGTCTTCGCGCCTTCTATTCGCTTCACCATCTTACGAACGAACGCGCCGCGTGTCGTTCTCTCCTCTCCCAACATCACTAGATCGAATGCAGGCACCGTGCCGTCCACGATATCCAGATATCGGAAGTACTCGGCAGTAACGTTGAGTAGCACTGCCACATCGATCTCGATCTCTGGTTCAACCTGTCCCTCCAGCACGACGCGCAAGATGTCATCTGTATGACCACTCGTGCCCGCCAACCGAACGATCGCCTCGCGTACCTGATCCGATGACGACATTGCCTCCGCCTGAACACGCTCCACGCGGTAGCAGACAGCATTCACAGGAAGTGCTTCGATACTCACCGACGCTTCGTCGATGGTTGCCTCCAGCACATAGTGCGTGCCCGCCTCGCCGAAGTCGAGTGGCTCGGGACTGCCCGGGTACCCGCAGCGTGGCTTCTCCTCCGGCCACACTCGCATCCGGTGATAG
>JBKKBW010000618.1:0-3604 GCA_046713635.1 Dehalococcoidia bacterium | reverse complement strand
CGCTCATACCATGGCTCTAGAACGAATCCTGGACGGCATGCTGCCCCGCAGCTCGCTAGTCGCGCAGACCGCATAGCGGCCGACGAACCGCAGGGCTGGTAGCGGCGACCTTCAGGTCGCCACGTATCTCGGACAAACAGAGAACGCCTCGAGGTGACTCGAGGCGTTCTCTGTTCTCTGTCAGGCCTAGTTGACTAGTTGCCCGGTACCACGTGCCACGTGCCATCGATGCCGTCGCCGTTCGCGTCGCCGGCGTTCGGGTCGCCGGAGTACATGTACAGCGGCATACCCTGGTAGGTGACTTGGGTGATGCCGTCGTCGCGCGTGATTGTGCCAAGGTCATCCGAGACGCCCTCGCCGCCCGTCGGTTCGCCGATGGTCTGGAAGGGCGGCCACGTTGACGCGCAAGCATCGATACACGTGCTCGTCCCACTGGTGTCGTTGTCGAACGTGTAAACCGTGTAACCGTCATACGTTGTCACGATTGGTCCGAGCGTCGGATTGTCGGTTACGACAAAGGTCGTGACGCCGCCGGGCTGCCCACCGTCGGCTGGTTCGGTTGCCTCTCCTGCCGGCTCGGTTGCGTCATCAGCGGGCTCGGTCGCGTCGCCTGACGGTTCTGTCGCAATCGTGGTAGGCTCACCGCCGTTGTCGCCGTCGTCGTCATCATCGCCGCAGGCGATGGCGCCCAGAGCGAAGACCATCGTCAGCAGCCCAACGGCTGCCAGTAGCCATGCTTTCTTCATACCTTCTCCTTTGCTTGCAGCGCCTCGCGCTGTCCAACCGATGGCCAATGCCCTTAGCAGGACGCCTCGAGCGAACTCGAGGCGTCCTTGGGCTCGTGTACTGTGTCTAGCTAGTCGGCGGGGACGACGTCTCCGCAAGAGACCAGCGTGCCGTCGAGCGCGTGGACGGCCACATAGTGCTCGCGTGCAAGGTAGTGATCGTACGCGGGGGCGACCGATCCGTCCGGCGGCACTGGGTCAGTTGTCGCTGCAGTGCCGGCGCCGCTTGCGTCGGCCTCGATGCTGGTCAGGTCCACATGGATCTCACCCGGCTCTGTTGCGCAGGTGCCGTGATGGATGTGGCTCACGTGCGTGCCTGCCTCCAGCCCGCTGTCTATCGTGACTTCGACTTCAGTCCCGCCCGCCGCACTTTGCGCGATGGACGCTGAGCCCGAAGCACCGGCGTCGCCAACGGCTTCCATTGTAATCGGCGCGATCGCTGCGCCTGCCTCCGGCGTCCCATCCGCGGGCGATGTATCGGCGGGCTCGGTCGGCTCATCTGCTGGCTCGGTCGCCTCTAGTGTCGGAAGATCGCCGTCGACGGGGTCATCATCGTCGTCATCGCCGCAGGCGACAGCGCCCAGAGCGAAGACGATTGTCAGCAGCCCTACGGCTGCCAGTAGCCATGCCTTCTTCATGTTCCCTCCCTTTGCTAACAGCGCCCGTGCTAACAGCACGCCCGCGCTGGCTATCCGGCACCAGCGCCCGCGCGCTGGCAATTCACTGAAGCGCTACTCTACGCTGAAGGTAGCGCTCATGCCCTCTTCGTAGTGGCTGGTGGTTGTGTCGTTGGTATCCTCCACCACGTTGCAGATCAGGACGTAGGCGCCGGACTCGAGCTCAAGCTCGAGCTCCTCTTCACCGTCGCCGCCGCCAGGGATCTCGGCCGTCTCTCCGATCACCTCGATGCCTTCGCCCTCGCCGTTAAAGCTGCCGTCGTCCAGCGTCGGTAGCGATTCGGGAGCGAGGTCTGTCTTGATCACGACCAGCTCGTGCGGATTGCCTCCGATGTTCATCGCGACGAACGTCACGGGGCCCGCCGGTACGCTGTCCGGATTGGGTGCGACGATGTACTCGACCAGATTGACGCGCACGGTATTGCCGCCGCCGTCTGATGTGGCATCCGGCGTCTGCCCGCCAGCAGGTTCGGTTTCGCCGGGAGCGGGCTCAGTCGAATCGGAGGGCGTGCCTTGTGAGATCGCGGTTGGGGTATCGGAGAGATTCCCTGTGTCTGTGTCGTCATCGCCGCAGGCAACGGCGCCGATGAGGAGCGCGGCTGCTAGTAGCCCGAGGCCGACGAGCGCCGGAAGTCTTTGCATGGTCTCCTTCCCTGGTTGGCCGTCAGCTACATTGCAACTCAGGTGGCCTCTCCTAGGCCTTCCCCGTGAGGATGTCTCAAAGGCTTATCCTCAGACCGTCATTGGAATTGTCGCTAGCGCTGTTCTCAGGGTCAAGACCCCTGGCATGGCGGCTCTATTACAGAATGGACTACGCACCGGCGTCAGATACGAGCCTGGCGCCTCGATTGCTCCCTATGCTTCCTCCTGGTAGCTCATGAGCGCGGATACGTCGCCGGATCCCAGCCGCTCGCGGCCCCCCAGATACGACAGCTCAACAACGAAGGCAAAGCCAGCGACGGATGCGCCCAGCCGCTGGACCAGCTCCGCCGCTGCGGCTGCAGTCCCACCTGTCGCGAGCAGGTCATCGACGATGACGGCGCGCAGGCCGCGCTCGAGCGCATCGACGTGGATATCGAGCTGGCCTTCGCCGTACTCCAGCGCATACTCGACCGACATGTGCTCGGCGGGCAGGTGACCCGGCTTGCGCACAGGCACAAACGGCAGACTGAGCCGCAGCGCCACCGGCGCGCCGAACAGGAACCCGCGCGACTCGATGCCAACGATCGCGTCCGGCCGCAGCGGCACGATGCGCTCCACGAGCGCCTCGACGGCGTAGTGGTAGGCTGCCGGGTCGCGCACCAGCGGCGTGATATCGCGGAAGAGCACGCCCGGCCGGGGGAAGTCGGGCACGTTCCTGATGTAGTCCTTGAGATCGAGCGGGGGCATCTAGACCAATTCTATTGTTTGTCACGTTCTTGTGGAACGAGAGAAGAGCGCAAACTTTGCAGGCGCGGCGGACGCCTGATCCGGCGTAGGGGCCGGCCTATGTGCCGGCCCGTCCTGTTGGCTTGGCAGGATTCTCATCGTCCTGACCCCAACCTGTGGGGTTCCCTTCGATGTAGTCAGCGATTCGTAACCAATCTTCCTCGTCGCGCACAATGTGCTCGTAATACGAACGTTGCCATAGTTTCCGCTCGAACGATGCGGCGCCTCCGTTCTTCACCAGCCGCGCGTACCCGTTCGTGGTCATAGTTTTGAACCAACGGACTATCGACGGTAGGGGTGGCCCTGTATCGCTAGTCTCCTGCTCATCCAGAACGAGAATGCTATGGAGATGATTTGGCATAACAACGTATGCTCCGAGTTTCACATGAGGAAACTTGTGTGACAGCTCATTCCAGAAGGCATCGATCATTCGGCCAGCTTCGTTCAGCTGCACCGCATCATCGACAACTTCCCCGAAGAGGGCTTCCCGCCCCTGAGTCACAATCGTGATGTAATAAGCCCCTGGCTGGCTGTAATCGTACCCTCGTATTCTAAGAGCCTTTCGGCGGTTCTCTGGTCCGTTCCTCATCTCTATGAGCTCACAGTCCTGGGTGCCAATTTTCCTGGGCGGCCACGCTGGGCCGCCCCTACGCTACTACGAATGTTTGCGCTGAGCGAATTCCCAAAAGTGACATCAAACGCTTGGAGCTATTT
>JBKKBW010000617.1:0-2148 GCA_046713635.1 Dehalococcoidia bacterium | reverse complement strand
CCAACGAGCGCGCCCGCAAAGACACCCAAGGGCAGCGCTCCGAGGCGTCTCCACACCTCCTGCGGGATTGGCTGTCTCGGTGTCGTCAGGTTGGTAGATGTGGCCAACGTTCCTCATCGCGAACTGCTACCGAGTCGTTTGGGCCTAGCGTACACCAGATCGGGTTCCGGCACCCAGGTTCGCGGAGTCTCTGTGCTGTGCCGCGCAATAGCTTGACGCGGCGTCACCCGAGGGGGCATTCTGAGAAACCGCCATACCAACGAAAGGAGGCCTACGATGGCTACATCCACAGTCGAAGAGCTGCAAGGACAAGTGCGGGGCCAGATAATCACCGAGAAGGATGCGGACTACGACGAGGCGCGGAGCGTCTACAACGGAATGCATGACAAGAGGCCTGCAGTCGTCGTCCGATGCGTCGACGCCGGCGACGTGATCGCGGTCGTGAACTACGCGCGCGAACACGGAGGAGACCTCTCCGTGCGCGGCGGATCGCACAGCGCCCCGGGCTTCGGTACAAACAACGGCGGCGTCGTCATCGACCTCGCGCCGATGAAGGGTATCCGCGTCGACCCGCGCGCGCAGACCGTCCGAGCGGAAGGCGGCTGTACCTGGGGAGACTTCAACCATGCGACGCATGCGTTCGGCCTCGCGACGACGGGCGGCATCGTCTCTACGACAGGTATCGCGGGCCTTACGCTCGGTGGCGGGATCGGCTATCTCGCGCGCGGCTGTGGTCTGTCGCTTGACAGCATGCTCTCAGCCGACGTCGTCACAGCGGAAGGGCAGTTCGTTGTAGCGAGCGAAAAGGAAAACGAAGACCTGTTCTGGGCGCTGCGCGGAGGCGGCGGGAATTTCGGCGTCGTGACCTCGCTCAAATACCGCCTGCATCGGATAAAGGACATCATGACGGGTATCTTCGTCTTCCCTCTGGACCGGGCGCGCGATGTGTTGCAGTTTTACCGCGAGTACATTAAGACCGCTCCTGAGGAGATGGGCGCGTATCCAGCGTTCCTGGTAGCGCCGCCACTGCCCTTCCTGCCGGAAGAGGCGCACGGCAAGACGTTCTGCGCGATCGTGGCCTGCTGGGCGGGACCGCTCGATAAGGGCGAACAAGCGATGGAGCCGATCCGCAACGTAGCGCCAAGAGTCGGCGAGATGGTCGCTCCCATGCCGTACCCTGCGATCAACTCCCTCTTTGACGAGCTCCTGCCTCCGGGCCTGCAACAGTACTGGAAGGGCTCCTTCGCCGGCGAGCTCAACGACGGCGCAATCGAGGCGCACCTGGAGCACGGGCCGAAGATTCCGAACATGCACTGTGCGATGCACATCTATCCGATCGACGGCGCCTGCAGCCGGGTTGCCCCGGACGCGACCGCGTTCGCGTACCGCGATGCGAAGTTCGCGACGGTCATCGCCGGCGTCTGGCCTGACCCCGCCGATAACGAGACGAACATCAAATGGGTGAGAGATTACTACAAGGCGTTGGAGCCGCATTCCGACGCAGGGGGCTACATAAACTTCATGGATGGCGACGATCAGGGAAGGATCAAGGAGAACTACAAGGGCAACTACGAGAAGCTCGTGTCGGTCAAGAAGAAGTACGACCCGGGCAACCTGTTCCACCTGAACCAGAACATCAAGCCATAGCGGAGCGCCTTCAAGCGCTCCGCCTCAGGCAGAGCCCATGTGTGTGAGATCGCTGGGCGCGGTTTTAGCCGGCCTCGTAACCAAACCAGCGCTGCCGCCGGCTAAAGGCGAACTGCTTCTTCTCTTCCGCCGTCTCGAGCGAGGGGTCGGCGAACGGCGCAGTCGGCGTAGGCCCGGAGAAATCGGCGTCGACACGGCCGACCAAATGGTCGCCGAACTCGACGTAGCACGAAGCCAGGCCACCGAACGGCGCGGGCCCTTCGCCGCCGCGTATCTTCGCGATGATGTGCTCGGCTACGACGCCCGCGGCCCCTTCCGCGAACACGCCCGCCTTGGGTACGCCTACGCTAGTCACGTCTCCGACGGCGTACACTTCGGGGAAGCGCGTCGCCAGCGTTCCTCTATCGACCGGTACCCAGCCATCGACGACGAGTCCCGACTCCGCGACCACCGCCGGCACGCGATGGATCGGAACACCCAGGAACAGGTCGTAGGGTAGGG
>JBKKBW010000616.1:0-5930 GCA_046713635.1 Dehalococcoidia bacterium | reverse complement strand
GAGGTACGGCTCGCTCCGGTCCAGGCTGGCGATGCGAAAGCGCTGCTCGCCAAACGTGACGATGTTCATCTGGCCGTCGGGCATGCGTTGCACTTGCGCGATGCGCGCTGTGCAGCCGATCTCGTGCGGCTCCGCATCGCCGCCGACCTCTTCGCCCGCCCGAATCAGCACGACGCCGAAGGGCGCTTGTTCGTCGATGCAGCGCCCGATCATCGTCTTGTAGCGCTCTTCGAAGATGCGCAGCGGCAGCGTCATGTGCGGCAGCAGGACGGTGTTCAGCGGAAAGAGCGGCAGGCGCATGCTACGCCTCAATCGGGGTGTCTTCGCGGTTACCCCACTCTTGCCAGGAGCCGTCGTAGTTGGCGACGCGGTCGTAACCCAAGATGTGGCGGAGCGCAAACCAGGTGTGCGCCGCGCGGACGCCGAGCTGGCAGTGCACGGCGACCTGCGCGTCGCGCGGGGCGCCGGCGTAGAGCTGCGACAGCTCATCATTCGACTTGAACGTCTTGTCGTCGTTGAGCGCGTCTTCCCACTCGATGTGTACGGCGCCGGGGATGTGGCCGCCGCGCGTGGCTCGCACATCCGTGCCCTCGTACTCGTCGCGCGTGCGCACGTCGAGCACGACGCGATCGGGCTTGCCGATGCCAGCCCGTACTTCGTCCAACGTCGTGCGGATGCCGAACTCGCGACGTGATGGCATGGCGTACCCCGACGGCGCTGGATGCGGCAGCTCGTCCGTCATCGGACGTCCCTCGCGCAGCCACCGTTCGCGGCCGCCGTCCATGAAGTGCAACGAGCCGCCGTGCTTGTAGTACTCGTATGTCCAGAGCGCGCGGATCGCGTGGCGGCCGCCCTGGTCGCCGTAGAAGATCAGCGTGTCGTCGAAGTTGATCCCCAGGCGACGCGAGAGCGCCGCGAATCGCTCTGGATCGATTACCTTGCCAGAGGACTCGTCCTCCTCTTCGATCAGCTCGCGCTGCCAATCGATCACCACCGCGCCTTCGATGTGCGACTCTGAGTATGCCGTGGTGTCCAGCGGCACGTCGATCAGGCGCACGCGTGGCTTGCCGAGACGTTCGGCCACCCATGAAGTCGAGACGAGCGCGTCGGTCATGCCTTGCGCGCCACCCAGATGAAGTCAGCGCTCGTCGACTTGTATTCGTTCTTGTAGAAGTCGCCGTAGAGCGCCTCGATCTCGAAGCCGCAGCGCGCAAGCAGGTGCTCCATCTCGTATCGATGGAAGTATCGAAGCTCCATCGGTCTGCCGTACGTCTTGCGCACGACATTGCCGTCGTCGTCGATCTCTTCGTCGCACCCCTTCGATAGGTAGCGCTGCTCCGATGGGTGGTACTCGAGCGTTCCCCAGGGCAGCACGCGCCGCCCGGTGTCCGGGTTCGTGTAGTCACGTCCCGAGTTGCGGTAGTACACGCCGCGTCGTGCCGTCAGCCATTCCCCCATCATGACGAGGTTTGGGTTCTCCACCTCGAACGCCAGCCTCCCGCCGGGCGCGAGATGCTTGTGGATGCAGCGCAGCGATGCGAGCTGGTCCTCGACCGTGTACATGAGCTGGAACGATCCAACCGGGATGTAGACCAGCCCGAACTCCTCGCCAAGATCGAACGAGCGCATGTCGCCTTCTACCCACTCGGCGTTCGGCAGCGAGGCACTGCGCTTTCGTGCCACCGCCAGCATCGGCCCGGAGATGTCCAGCCCGACGATGCGCGCGCCGGCCTCCGCCAGCGGCACAGCGACTCGGCCCGTGCCGCAGGTCACTTCCAGCGTCCGCAGCCCGCGCGACTCCGCGTCCCGGGCGTACTCCAGGTAGAATTCAACTTCACCGGCCTGTAACGGTACGGCCAGGTCGTACCGCTTCGCGTTTTCTTCGTCGTAGACGTACTCGGCCATCGCTGCCATGGTAGTCGAGCAACTGGTGGAGACGAAAGCGGTGGGAACTAGCTGGCTGGAGAAGCTTCGCCGGAGGGAGATTCGGGCGCGATGCGCAGTTGGCGGCCAATCATGAACGCTGCCAGCGCGAGGAACGCTCCTCCAAGGAGAAGCCCGGAGACCACTATCCCGCTGATCGGCTCGCTCGATGGCACGTCGTTTGCCCCGATCAAATACGCCGTGATCGCTAGCATGAACGCGAAGTTGCCGATGATCGTGCCCAGCGCCCAGAACGGCTTCATCGGCAGGTGGAAGCCGCGCGCTACAACGCCGCGGTCATCGAGCAGGGCGCCGGCGCGCTGGTTGACGAACACGATCAGCGCGGCGGTGAAGAGCCAGCCGACGTAGTTGCTCAGTGGCACTCCGAAGTGCTCGCCGTCGGCGTGATAGTGGTAGAGGTCGCCGAGGAACCAGTACTGACCCAGTAGGGAGACCGGATCGAACGCTAGGTCGACCCACGTCGTGATGGCCGCCGCTAGGAGCAGGACGCTCAGCGATTCGAAGACGGCACGGTCATCGACGCGGACAATGTCATTACCCCGACGCTCCAGCTTGGACAGCAGTGTGCACGCGGTGGAGTACGCAAAGTACGTCAGGAACGCGAAGCTCAGCGATGCAAAGATAGGCACGCCACCGATGAACAGCTCGTCCGGGAAGAGCGCCTCGTGGTAGGAGTAGTCGCCGAACGGGAAGCCATTCCGGATGCTGCTGAACTCCATCAGCCATCCCAGGCACGTGCCGGTTACCAGCCAGACCAGCATCCGTTGCCAGCCGCGCTCCGCCCAGCAGACAACGACGAACGACGCTAGGAATGCCAGCACGTACCAGCGCTCGGTGAACATCGACACGAGCTCGTCCATGTTGATCGCTATGGTAGTAAAACGCTGCGCAGGTGTCACGCTGAGCGCCGCACGTGGCGGCGCGAAGGTCCGTCCCTCCTACTGGCGAGGCGTTCTCACCAACCTCCGTCGGGAGTAGGGCCAAGTAGGGAAGGGGTCGGGTGACGAGAGGGCTTGCGGATGCGCGCGCCGGTGCTTTGCTACGCCGGTTCGTCTTCGCGCAGCTCTTCAAACATCTGCGAAACGCCCTGCTCCAGGGTTCCGACATCTCCTTCGGTCTCTGCCCCCAGGAAGCGTTCCAGCAGGTCGGCCCACGTCTTGGCCAGCGCGGCGTCCTCTGCTGCGCCAGCGCTATCTTCGACGGCGCGCTGCACCTGGACACCAATGAACAGCGCTTCTAGCAGTAGAGCGCCGGAGGGAACATCCAGATCGCGCCTAGCCATGCCTGCGTTCTGCGCGATCGTAACGAGCCGTGTCATCACGTCTCGGAACACGCGAAATGCATCCGCGGCTGCCTCTCGTGCCCACTCCTCGCGCGTCGCCTGCGCCCAGAGCTCCATGCTCAGGCCGCGTAGCTCCGGCTCTTGGGCCATGTGCTCAAGCTGGAACTCGACAAAGTGTTCGATCGCTTCGCGCGTCGAGGACGATGGTCGAGGCTCGTACTCCAGCATGTCGCGCCGGATGTGCTCGTCCATGATTGCGCGAAAGAGTTCTTCCTTGCCCGAGAAGTGGTGGTAGAGCGCGCCCATCGAGATATCGGCCTCGTCGGCAATGTCCTGTACCGTCGCCTGGCCGAAGCCACGGCGAGAGAACACGCGCGCAGCCGCATCGATGATTCGCGCGCGCGTCTCGACAGCGCGCCGCTGGGGGAGCGTTACTCGTGCCATAGGTGCTCTTGTTGTATCATAACTTCGATCTCAAGCCGCGTCCTGATTAGCCTCGTGCTGTTAGTGTCATCGGAAGAGATCTCTTCGGGCGCAGCGTCACCGATGGGTCGGGCTCTACCCGGGGACCTGGTACCAGCCGGAGGCGGAACTGCTGCACGATTGTGGCGAGCACAAGCTGCATCTCCATCAGCGCGAACTCGTTGCCAATGCACTGGCGCGGCCCGCCTCCGAACGGGAAGTAGGCGAAGCGCGGCCGGCCTGCCGCCTTCTCAGGCGCAAAACGTTCCGGGTCGAACCGCTCCGGCTCGCCCCAGAAGGCGGGGTGCCGGTGTGTGATCCACGGGCTCACAAGGACGCCAGAGTTGGCGGGGATGCGATAGCCGCCGATCTCGTCTTCGGCGATCGCTTGGCGTCCAAACGCCCATGCCAGAGGGTAAAGCCGGAGCGATTCCTCGATAGCCATTCGCGTGTAGGGAAGTTTCGACAGGTCCTCGATCCCCGGCGTCCGCCCACCGAGCGCGCCGTCACTTCGTCCGAGAGCTTCTGCTCGGCGTTCGGGTGCTGCGACAGAAGATACAGCGTCCAGGATAGCGAGGTCGCTGTCGTCTCATGGCCGGCCAGGAAGATCGTCATCACCTCGTCGCGCAGTTGCTTGTCGCTCATCCCTTCGCCCGTCTCTTCGTCGCGAGTCTCCATTAGCATCGAAAGCAGGTCTTCTGCAACGACGCGTCCCGCACGACGGTCTTCGATCATGCCGTAGACTATCCGATCGACGCCGTCCAGTGCGCGAGCGAAGCGGCGGTTGCGTGGCGTCGGAACGCGCTCCGGCAGCGACACGATGCGCATCATGCGGTAGTTCACGTGATCGCGCAGTACGGTGACCGACTCGCGTACCGTTGCTGTCTCCGCCACGACGTCGGTACTCAGCATCGTACGCGAGACGATCTCCAGCGTGAGCGCCATGAACTCTGACAGCGCGTCGATAGGCTCACCGCGCTTTGCGACGCCGTGCCAGCGCTCGAGCATGGACTCGGTTTCCTCCGTCATGCCGGTCGCGAGTCCCGCCAACACCTTTCGATGGAAGGCCGGCGCCGCGATGCGCCGCTGTCGTTTCCAGAAGTCGTCCTCGCTTGTTAGCAGTCCCTCACCGACTACAGGCTTCAGGAACTGGTAGACGATCGACTCGTGGTAGTTCTGATAGTTCTCTTGCAGCACATGCTTCACGTAGTCGGGATGCGCGGCCAGGTGGAGGTGCCAGATGAATATCCGCACACGCGCGATGTCGCCATACTCACGATGGAGGCCCTCGAGCATCGCGATTGGATCCCTCGCGAAGGGCTTCGTGAAGCCTAGTGGCCAGAACGTTCGCGGACCCGGCGATGCGCCTGAGAGGGCCATCATCTCAATCGACTCTTCGCGCAGTATTGCCAACCTCCTCATCATGCGGAGCATGAACTCTAATACCGAGCGTACGCTCGATTACAGCGATAATACTCTGGTCTAGCCGACCTGTCAAGACCTTGACCCCTGACCCTCGACCCTCGGATAATCACGCAGTCATGACGACGTGAGGAGGTCCTACCAATGCCCGGCCCGCTGGAAGGTATGAAAGTCGTCGAAATGGGTGTCTGGGTGGCGGGCCCCTCCTGTGCTGCCATTCTCTGCGACTGGGGCGCGGACGTTGTCAAGCTGGAGCCGCCCACAGGTGATCCCTTCCGGGGACTCTTCGCATCCGCGCTCGGCGCGCCCGGCGCACTCAATCCTCCATTCGAGATCGATAACCGCGGCAAGCGGAGCGTCGCGGTCAACCTGGAAGGTGACGCCGGCCGGAACATCGCCCGCAAACTGATCGATGCCGCAGATGTCTTCGTCACGAACATGCGCCCGCGCGTGCTCGATAACTTTGGCCTGGACTACGCAACGCTCTCGAAGGCGAATCCGAAACTCGTTTACTGTCAGATCACCGGCTACGGCGCCGATGGGCCGAGCCGCGACCGCGCGTCATACGACATTGGAGGCTTCTGGGCGCGCGCCGGCGTTGCTGCGTCGCTAGCGCCGAAAGGCACGCCGCTGCCGCAGCAGCGCGGCGGGATGGGCGATCACATGACTGGCATGAGCGCTGCGGGCGGCGTTTGCGCCGCGCTGCTCGCGCGCGAACGCACTGGCCGGGGCCAGATCGTACAGGGCTCGTTAATCCGCACGGGCGCGTACATGATGAGCTGGGACGTGATGCTCGCGCTGCGCCTGGGCATTCCGATCG
>JBKKBW010000615.1:0-1383 GCA_046713635.1 Dehalococcoidia bacterium | reverse complement strand
ATGATCTGCTGCAGCTTCGGGTAGCGCGGCTCCCCCAGCTCGTTGCTTACCGTCACGACGACGGGCAGCTTCGCCTCGACGGTCTCGAAGCCGTCCATCAGCACGCGCTCGACGACGGCCGTCCCGTCGTTCACCTGCACGTCCTTGCCGATCGTCAGCGCGGCCCAGCCGAGCATCTCTGCGATGCCCGAGCCAGTGACGCCCATGTCCCAATCGACGGCCTGCCGTCCAGCGATGACGAGGTCAACGTCCTCGAGCTTCTTGATCGCGCTCGAGAGCACGAGGCTCGTCTGATACCAGTCCAGATCTGCGAAGAGTGGATCGGTCAGCAGCACGCCCTCGTCGGCGCCCATCCCCAGGCTGTGCTTGATCACGTCGCGCGCCGAGTCGGGGCCCATGCTCATGATCGTGACCTTCGTGTCAGCAGCCCCGTCTTTGATCCGCATCGCCGCTTCGACGCCTATCGAGTCGAACTGGCTCGGTACCGCTGCGACGCCCGGCGGCGGTACGACCTTCTTCGTTCCTTCGTCAACTTTGAAGCTGGAGGGAGGGATATCCCAGTCCGGCACCTGCTTCACGCAGACCACGATATGCATTCGCCTGTCCTCCTTCGGGGCGAGCGGAGCCCGGAGCCCGTGAATCGTTGAGATGGAACATTCCACCAACGCGCGCCGATTGTGAAACCGTGCGCGAACCCGTCATAAGGTACCCAACGAGGATCGAGCATGTCCAGTAACGAAAAAGCCTCCCTCGATTTTCACCGAGGGAGGTAGGAAGGGTAGGACAAGAGCTGACGCTCCCAACCCACCGGCGCCAGTGTAGAGGGCGGGTGGAAAGGCGTCAAGATAACCGGTTATCCGCTTAGCGCCGCCCGGACCACCAGACCCAGAGCGTGGCAAACAGGAGCACTGCGCCTGCACCAGCCGCTAAGCCGACGATGATTACACCGTTATCCAAACCGCTCGTGTCGCCCTCAGAGGGGACAGGCAGCGGGGCCGGCGTCGCGCTGGGCGCGCCGTGGCACGATGCTCGGCCGCTGTCCACGAACTCTCCGTCGTTCACCGGCACAAAAACCCACGTGTAACCATTGGCCTGAAGTAGGAACTTGATCACGCCGTACGTCTCCGCGTTGCGCACTTCGCTGTTCACGCGCACGTTCTCGAAGTCACGTAGGCTCTTTCCGCCCGTGCCAACCACGAACTCCCGCATGCCGAATGCCGCGTCGGCCTCGCCTTGCGGATCCTGTGGCGCAAAGCGTTCGTAGTCGTGATCGTGACCGGCTACGACAACGTCTGCGCCGTGTTCGTAGAGCGCCTGCCAGAGCGCCTGCGACCGGCCGTCGTTGCCGTGCGTCCCTGAGCTGAAGCGCGGGTGGTGCCAGTA
>JBKKBW010000614.1:0-5165 GCA_046713635.1 Dehalococcoidia bacterium | reverse complement strand
GAGCCGAGGGACATCGTCTCGACCTGCAGGTCGGGCACGAAGCGTTCGAGTGGACGCCAGGGCTTGCTGAAGCCTTCGCGCGTGGTGATGGCGTAGCGCGTGAAGTTCCAGATGAAGTAGTTCCACGGGCCGGTCCACCAGGGCGCCCACTTGTAGCCGAGCGAAGTGACGCGGGCACCCGCCTTCGCGTGCGCGAACACGTTCTCTAGCGCGGCCGGTGTCTGGAGAATGTCGTGGGTCATGCAGAAGAGCACCGCGTCGGCGCTCGCGTCGATGCGCGCGCTGTCGACTGCCGACTCGATCAGCGTGACGTTCGTCCAGCCGTATTCGGCGACGCGCTCCCGCGCCTTGGCGAGCATGTCGGGGCTGAGGTCTATGCCGATTATTCGGCCGGACGCGCCGATGCGGTCTTGTAGCGCGTCGAAGTTGAGGCCGGTGCCGCAGCCAACGTCGAGGACGATGTCGCCCTGTTGCAGGGCCAGCTTCTCCATAGCGCGACGGCGGTTCGCCTCCGCGCCTGCGTTGCGCAGCTGTTCTCGGTCGTACGTCTTCGCGTAGCTGCGGTAGCGCTTGAGCGCGATGTCTGCGTTTGGAGGCATCCTTGCCCTCCCGGATCTAGTGGTCGTCTCGCCAGCGCACTTCGTAGAGGCGAACGGCGTCCTCGAAGCCTTTCAGCGCGACTTCGCCACGGTCCGAGTAGACGTAGCTCTTGCCGGAGAGCAGGTGGCGCAGCGGCTCCGGGATCAGGATCTCGCCCGCGCCGGCCTGCGCCGCGATCCGTGACGCCAGGATGACCGTCGAGCCAAAGAGGTCCCCGTCTTCCTCGATCGGCTCGCCGGCGTTCAGGCCGACGCGGACGTTCAAGGGCGCATGACCATGCGCCCCTACATCGGCGTTGTGTGCGGCGAAAGCGCGCTGGAGCGCGATTGCGCAGTCCATCGCCTTGGTGACGGAGCCGAAGGACGCCATGAAGCCGTCGCCCATCGTTTTGACCTCCGCGCCAGCATACTCCTTCAGCGTCTCGCGCGTGATGCGCTCGTGTTCTCGGAGGACATCGCGGCCCTTGTCGTCGCCGAGGCGCTGCATCATCTCCGTGTGCCCGACCAGGTCGGTGAAGAGGATGGTGGCGAAACCGCCGGGCGCGGTCGGCGCCTGGGCGCGTCCTTCCTCCAGGAAGGGGCGCACAGCGGCCACCGCCTGCGCCGCGTCGAAGTAGAGCACTGCCGCCGTTCCCTCTAGGACGCCCAGACGGGCATCGGGAATGAGCGAGGCAGCGGCTCGGCTCGCCACGACAGGGACGGTGCGCTGGCCACGCCGGTGCAGCACCAGCGCCGGCGCGCGCACCTCCTTCGCCAGCGACCTGACATCCAAGCTGGCGAACCACTCGAAATACCTGACCGCGACTTCGCTGGACGTCGCCTCGCGAAAGTAGCCAGACATCCAGCGCTGCCACTCGATAGGGCCTTCGGGGAACGCGAGGCGGGACATCTCCCGGCGGGCCAGACCCCAATCGTGCCCGGCCAGTTGCACCAGACTGCGGTACTGCTCCGGTCGTGCCACGTCGGGCGCGTAGACGACCGGCGCCCACAATACCAGGCATGATACGCGCTCCGGGTGCTGCGCCGCGAAGGCGACCGCGAGCGCGGCGCCGTCCTCAGTTCCCAGCAGGTGGAACCGCTCGAACTCGAGGCTGTCCACGACCGCGCTCAGGTCGGCCAACTGGCTCTCCAGCGAAATCTCGTCGACCTCGCGCTGGGACGACCCCACGCCTCGCCGGTCGTAGACGGCCAGCATCCCGCCCTCCGCCATACCCTCGAAGTACGCCCGGCCCTCTGGTTTCTCCCAGTCCTTATCGAGATAAGCCACCCAGTCCCGCACGTACAGGATAGGCAGACCTGGGCCGTTGCCCACGGTGGCGTAGGCGATGCGTGTGCCGTCGGCGCTCGTGCAGAAGCGGGTCTGGGGCTCCATCAGCCTTCCTCGCGCCAGCGGACTTCGTAGAGGCGTACCGGGTCCTCGAAGCCGCGCAACACGACGTCGCCGCGGTCGGCGAACAGGAACGCCTTGCCAGCCACGAGCTGCCGGACGACATCCGAGACGAGTATCTCGGCACCGGAGGCCTGATCGCAGACCCTGCGCGCCAGCTGCACAGAGGTACCGAAGAGGTCGTTGTCTTCCGCGACCGGCTCGCCGGCGTTGATGCCGACGTGCACGCCAAGCTGATCGTCGTCTTCGGCAGCGACTGCGCGTTGTATCGCGATGGCGCAGTCGAGGGCACTCGATGGAGACGCGAACGACGCCATGATGCCGTCGCCGGTGTGCTTGATCTCGCTGCCACCGCTAGCCTTCAACGCGTCGCGGACGATCGTGTTGTGCGCCCGGACGAGCTCCTGCGCCTTCGCGTCGCCGAGCTGCTGTGTGAGAGCGGTTGACGATGTGATGTCGGTGAAGAGGATAGTGAGGGGTGCGCTGCCCGCCCCCGCCTTGCCCGGAGCAGCTGTCTGATCACCGAGGATGAACTGGACCGTCGTCTCGCGCATGACCTTGCTGATGGCGGCGTCTGGCGCGTGGCGATCGCTCTCGATTGGGACGAAACGGGCGTTCGGGATGGCGCTGGCGATCTCGCGGCCCTGGGCGAAGGGTATGGCCCGGTCGCCTTTGGCGTGTAACACCAGCGTAGGCATGCTGATCTTAGCGAGGAGCTCCGTTACGTCAGTGTCGTAGTTGGCTAGCAGCATGTCGGCGGCACCGGAACGAGATGCGGCCTGGCGCTGGTAAGCCGTGAGCCAGTCATGCTCCTCTTTGGACGCCCCGGGCATGAACATGTTGGTGAGGGTCTCTGAGCCCAGCCCCCATTGCGCCTTGACGAGACCGTGCAGCGCCTGCTGGACCTCCGGTTTGCCGAGAGCCTTACCTCGCGCGTATGTGCCATTCAAGATGAGGTGCGAAACGCGATCGGAGTGAGCGGCCGCATACGCAATGGCGATTGGGCCGCCTTCCGAGTACGCGCAGAGCGCGAAGCGATCGAGCTTGAGGTGGTCGACCACCTTCTCAAGGTCGCGCAGCCGCGCGGCGGCGGAAAAGTCTTCCACGTCACGATCTGAGAGCCCTGTACCACGCTTGTCGTAGCGCACGACCCGGAATTCCTCTGCGTAGCCTTCATACAACTGGCGTGAGCCTGCGAATTCCCAGTCGAGCTCCAGATGGCTGACCCAACCCCGGACAAACACGAGCGGTGACCCTTCGCCCAGCGTGGCGTAGGCGATACGTACGCCGTCCGAAGTCGTGCAGAAGCGAATCTGCTGTTCCATGGGGCCAGCTTAGCGTTGGGGCCGAAGCGGGGTCAAAGAGGCTGGGAAAGCGCTGCGGGTTGAAACCCGCAGCTTCAGACGGCGGCGCTAGGTGCGAAAGCCATCGTGAAGGACGGCAACCTCTTCAAGCGCGAAGCGGAAGTCTTCGATGACCGGGTTGGCGAGCAACTTCCGGCACATCTCGGTCACCTGCGACTCGGCGATGGCGCGGTCTGAGCCTTTGATCTTGAGTTCGAGATACTTGCCGGCGCGCACGCTCTCGACGGACCCGAAGCCGAGCGAGTGCAAGCCGCCGCGGATCGTGAGGCCCTGCGGGTCGTTCACCACCGGCTTGAGCGTGACGTACACGCGCGCGAGGAACATCGTTAGAACTGGATCCGGAAGCGCTTCTTAGGCATCGCTTCGCTGTCTTCTGGATCGACCTTGTCAAGCCGCCGGTAGACGTGCCGGAGCCAGACGTGCGGCGCGTGCACGGCGCCGACCGTGCTAATCCCGAGGGCGATTGCGCCGGCGATGGAGAGAGCAGTGGTGTCCATGCCCAAGCCGATGGCCAGGAGGGTGCCGCCGGCCAACGACACCGTGCTGGAGATGCCGAAGAGCATGTGGCCGCGTTCGCTGTTGAGGAGTTGCCGGAGCGCGCACATTAGAGCCGCAGCTCTTCGCCAGTCAGCCTGCGGTAGACCTCACGGTAAAGCCGTGCCGTTTCCTCGACAACATTCGGCGGCAGCTCTGGCCCCGGGTACTCCTTGTTCCAGTCGAGCGTCGAGAGCCAGTCGCGAACGTACTGCTTATCGTACGCTTCCTGGTGGGTGCCGGGCCGGTAGCCATCGACATCCCAGAAGCGGCTCGAGTCAGGCGTCAGGATCTCGTCGATGACGATCGGTTCACCGTCGACCAGGCCGAACTCGAACTTCGTGTCGGCGATGATGATGCCGCGCTCGCGAGCGTATTCAGCGCCGTACTTATAGAGCGCAAGGGTGCGCAAGCGGATTGCGTTAGCTACCTCCGTACCGAGGAGACCAACATATTCTTCCGTCGTCAGATTTTCGTCGTGACCCACATCCGCCTTAGTTGTAGGCGTGAAGAGCGGTTCGGCGAACGGCTCACTCTCGCTGATGCCCGGCGGCATGCGGACGCCGCAGACCGTGCCACGCTCCTGATACTCTGACCAGGCGGAGCCCGCCATGTAGCCGCGCACGATGCATTCGACGGGAAGGCGTTGCGCCTTCTTCACGATGGTGCTGCGGCCGATCAGCTCGCGCGGCAGCTCGAAGGGCAGGTCGTCGGCAGCCGTGCCGTCGGCAAGGCGGATGAAGTGGTTGGGCACGACGTCCGCGGTGCGTTGAAACCAGAAGGCGGAGATCTGGCTGAGGACGGCGCCCTTGCCCGGCACGCCGCTGGGTAAGACAACGTCAAACGCAGAGATTCGGTCGGTAGCGACGATCAACAAACGGTCGCCTAGATCGTAGAGGTCGCGCACCTTGCCACGATGGCTCGGGTCGGGCAGGGGCGTTTCGAGTAAGAAGTAGTTCGTCATAAGATCTCCTCCTCAGATGCTGGTGGTTCGGAGGGCATCGAGTCTACCTTCTTCAGCTTGAGGTCGAAATATAGCAGCGTAGAGCCGATTGCGACGAAGGGAAGGACGAGCGCCTCGAAGAGCGCGCCAGCGATGCTGGCCACGACGACAGGCGTGAAAAAGAACGCGCCGCGCCCAGCGCCGACGATGAGAGCCGGGACGATTGTGATCACGAGCCAGATGCCAAACGTTCGCCACCAGCTACCGATCACGACATCGGCGCTCTTGCCGAGAGCTTGGTCCCACGATGCTCCTTCGAGTATGACGGTCTGCTGGAC